>NZ_JBFUBG010000017.1:0-90057 GCF_056405875.1 Rhizobium sp. P1_E6
CAGTCCTGGTTCGATGCAGGGACAGGTCAGCTTGCTCTGGACGCCGTGCGCGCGCAAAAGACGACGGCGGATGAAGTCAGAACGATGCTGGGATCCCGGTACGGTCTGGCAACGCCTGAGAAGGCCTGGGCAAGAGTAGAGTCTTTCGGCCGAGACGTTGCCGATGGTGCTACCACCGGGACGGATCGACTCTGGAAAGATGCAAAGTCTCTCGGAGAGGGCATTGCCGACGAAGCTACCACCGAGGCAGGTCGGCTCTGGGAAGAGGCAAAATCCTTCGGACAGGGCGTTGCCGACGAAGCCACCACCGAGGCAGGTCGGCTCTGGGAAGAAACAAAGTCTTTTGGACAAGGCGTTGCCGACGGAGCCGCTACCGGGGCGGACCGGATTTGGGAAGAAGCAAAATCCTTCGGACAGGGCGTTGCCGATGGAGCCACTACTGGGGCGGACCGGATCTGGGAAGAAGCAAAATCCTTCGGACAGGGCGTTGCCGATGGAGCCACTACTGGGGCGGACCGGATCTGGGAAGAAGCAAAATCCTTCGGACAGGGCGTTGCCGATGGTGCTGCTACCGCCACGGATCCGATCCTGGACGACATCGCATGGCTTATCGGCAAGGCCGAATCGCCGGAACGAGACGCTTTGGTCGAGGAGGTCATCCGTGCAGGTTCACTGAAATCCGATCAGGAACTGTACGAGTTACGTCAAAACCTCTGGAAGCAAACCTGGTTCAACCCGACCACCGCCATGTCGGTTTTGTCCGGTATCCTTGATAGAAGCACGACCCCAGAAGATGCCAGGGCCCAGCTTGGGGGCGGCTTGACCCGCGAGCAGGTTCGGGAAAGGCTCGACGCAATTCTTCAGAATGGCGCGGAATTTTTTAAGGGCACTGCAAGCACTGCGGTTACCGAGACCGGCCGCATCATCGAAGGCACGGGACAGCTTCTCAGCAGCCCCCTGTCAAAGGAAGAGCAGGCCCTGGTTGACGGGATCGCCGGCGCGCGCAACCTCAAGCCTGATGAGCTTGCTCTCCTGAAGCAGCAAATTCTTGAGCACGGTCTTTTTGTACATCCGCGAACGGCGAACGCGATTTTGCAGGGCGTCCTGGAGGGGAAGATAACACCCGATCAGGCCAGAGAGCGACTGAGCCCCCTGTTTTCCGATGTTTTCAAGGGTATCCAGAGCTATGGTGAGCAGCTTGGGGATTATGGCAAGACGCTTTTCCCCGCTGCGCCCGGTTATGAGAACAGCTTCGGTCGACAACTCGGCGAGATGGTCGGGTCCAACTTGCCTGGCATCACGGCCACTCTCGCGTTTGGCCCCGAGTTTGGTCTTGCAGTGGAAATGTTGCGAGGCGCCGGAGACGGTGCTGCCGCCGCCAGAGAAGCGGGAAAGCCCGAGGACGAGCAAACCACTGCGGCCATGCTCTACAGTATGACCGCGCTAAGCGACAAGATTCCAGCCGGAAAGCTGGCAGCACCACTCATCGAACGCCTGACCCAAAATCCGCTCCTGCAACAGTTTCTCAAGCAGGCCATCCAGGAAGGCGCAGCGCAGACGTTTCAGCAATTGCTACAAAATTTCATTAAACGGCAATGGCTGGACAAAAACCAAGAGGTGCTCGACAAACTCTTGGACACCTCTAAAGCGGGTGCAGGTCTCGGTTTGCTCAAGACGCTGCTGGATATCCTCATCCATATCCGCGGTTCGGCCCGCGCATCGGCCCTCGTCGGCATGCTTCAGCCTGATGGGGCGGAATTGGCGCGCCAGACCATCGGTGAAATCTCCCTCTATGCGCAAGCTTCCAAAACCCGCACACGCTCAGGCGACAACTTCTACGATTTTGTATCAACAGCCACAGCAGGCACGCTGGCCGATAAGCTTTCCGTACCGGCCGATGCCTTCGTTCGGCACTTCGTCGCAGCCGACGTTGATCCGCATGAGCTTGCCGACAGCCATGGCATGACGCGCCACGCTCTCGATATGGCGCAGGCGACTGGCGGCGACATCCGCATCCCGACAGCCACCTATGCCACCTATTTCGCGGGCTCGAAGCATGATCCATTCCTGATGGACAATATGCGCTTTCAACCGGGCGCTCTGACCGCCGCCGAGGCCAAGGTCTTCCGCGAGCAGGGCGACGCTCATAGCCAAGCCGCCAATTCAGAGGCGAAGCGCCTTCTCGCTTATGCCCTCACCAATCATGCCGCCGAACGGCGTGTCTACCATCAGGTTGCTTCGCGTGCCCGTGCGGCCGGACGTCCCGAGGAGACGGCGGCGCGCTACGCCATGACCTATCCGGCTCTCTATTCCACAATGGCAGCCTCAGATGGCCTCAGCCTCGACGAATATCTGAACCGCTACCCGCTGTCCTGACCGGCAAGCGATTTCCCGAGGAATTCACTTTGAAAAATTTGACAGATCGTTCCGCCGATACCGCGACTTCGCCCGCTCAGCAACCGATTGATAATCCAGCAACGGAAGCCGATAGCTCAGCATCAGCCACGTCGCCACATCTGTTCCAACGCCCGACTTTCACACCGGATAGTCCAATCCGACTTCCAAACGGCGCCGAAACCATCCTCGACATTTTCCGCAAGACGGACCTCGCCGCGATGTTGGACGGAGCAAGCCGCCATTTCCTCGATATCATGCACGATATGGCCAACCACGGCGTTCGCCCCGCGGGTGAAAGTTTCGCCCATCTCGAAAGCTGGTGGCGCGAGAACGCCCGTGCCGGTGCCACCGATAGCACCCGCACCAAGCCCGGCGTCAAGATCACCGCAAAAGATGTAGCCTCCGCACTCAAACAAGCCACCACGGGCGACTTGGTCAAAGACATCTCCATCGATGCCGGCATGCGATCCCGCTTTGCGCGTGCCGCCGAAACCTATCTGATCGAAGGCAAGGCGCCCTCACCTGAGATGCGCGGCGTGTTCGAACAGTTCCGCGACTGGCTGCTCTCGATCTATCGCCGGCTCGTCGCCCTCAATGTTTCCCTCGCGCCCGACATCGCCGCCATCTTCTTCCGCCTGCTCGCCTGCGACACCGCAATCGAGATGGCCCAACAGGATACCGGTGGCGATGAGCCCGTCTTTGCCAATGCCGAGACCGCGGGCCTGACGCAGGCGCAGTATAACCGACTGCTGAAGCTGCGCGCCCAGGCCGCGCGGGAGGCGAAAGCGCAGCTGCTGCGCCAGATGATGGAGCCCGTGCGGCGCGAGGGGCAGAAGAGCTATCAGGCGGAAAAGGCTGCCGTGCGCACCGAGGTGGAACGGGAGATCAACGCCACCGGCCTCTACCGCGCCATCGAATGGATGGCGAACCGCCGCTGGCTGGATGATGAAGCCCCCGCACCTTCCGGTGACATCCGTTTCGACAAACCCGCCCTCGTGGCGCGATACGGCCCCGCCATCCTCGAAGCCCTGCCGCGGGGTGAGCATCCCCTCTACGTTGATGAAGGCGGCCTCGATCCCGATATCGTCGCCGATCTCTTCGACCTCGGCTCCGGCGACGAGATGGTCGCTGCCATGGCGCTGGCGCCGAGCCGCGAGGATGCGATTGCCTTCGAAGTCGAACGCCTGATGCTTCAACGACACGGCGATATGCTGATCGATGGCTCGGCCGAGGAGCGGGCGATCGCGGCCGTGCACAATGACAAGCGGGCGCAGTGGCTGGCGGCCGAGCTGAAGGCCATCGTCGAAGTCGCCGGCAGTGGCGAAGGCCTGACGGTCGGCGAAGCCGAGGCCTATGCGCTGTCGGCGACCGCGGGCATGGAGGTCGGCGATGCCATGGCCGGCGCGCGCTTCCTTGCGGCCGGGCGGCGCACTGGCATGGAAGCTGCCCGGCTGGGCAATGAGCTGGCGCAGGATGAAAGCTGGCGTGACAGGGCGCGCAGGGGGATCGCCGCCGCCGGCACTAGCGATGCTGAGACCACCCCTCACCCCGAACAGAATGAACGTATCGGCAAGCTGATCACGGCCAAACGCCGGCAGCTTCTCAATCACGCGATCTATGTCGAAAGTCTGAAAATTATCCGCGAGGTGGAAACCTTCGAGGCCGATGCCGAGCATCTCGCGAGCGGCACGACGCGCGAAAAGCTTGCGGAAGCCAGCCGCCGCGATGATGGCCGCATCGACTATCTCGGCGCGATCGACGCGCTGCTCGATCGCTATGGGCTCGCTGGTCCGACAGGAAGCCAGACTGCCGCTCAGGACGACCCGCGCACCGCCGTGAGAAACTATACCCTGGCCATGAAGGCAGCAGGCCGGGAAAACGAGCTGGCCATTGCCGATAGCGTGCTGATCACTTCCGGACGCCAGTCCTACAAGGAGATCACGCTCGAGCGCTTCCGCGCTGTCATGGCCGCGCTGAAAAATCTGGAACATGCCGCAGAGCGCGCCGGCAGGCTGATCGATACCGATGGCGAGACGGATTTCGACGAGACCGTCGCCGCCCTGCTTGACGCCGTCGRCAAGGCAGCRCCACCGGCCGCCGGCATCCGCCCTCACCTCGACCCTGCCCTTGCTGCCGACGCCCTGCTGCAGCAGATCGGCGGCGGCGCGGCTGGCGCCGCCTATCAGGCCATCAAGGCGCCGCTCGATGCCGCCGCAGGGCGGCTTGCGCTCAGCAGACAGAAAGCCGCCGCCGATCTGCAGGCGCTCTATGATGTCTATTCGGCCGAGGAGCGGCGCGAGATGGCGCAGGCCCGCTATCTTCCGGCGCTCGGCCGGTCCCTGTCGAAATGGGATTCCATCGCCATTGCGCTCAACGCCGGCAATGAGGCCAACCGCCGGCGCCTGACGGATGCCCGCATCGAGGGCGCGCTGGATGAAGCCGGGCTCGGCGGTGTGCTCGCCTCACTCGACGAACGCGATGCGGGTTTCGTGCGATCCGTCTGGGATTTTCTGGCCAGCTTCCAGCCCGATATCGCCGCGCGCGAAAAGCGCCTGACCGGCATCGAGCCGCAATGGGTGCAGCCCGTGCCCGTCATCATCGCCGGCAAGGCGCTGAAAGGCGGCTATTACCCACTGGCCTATGATGCCACGGAGACGGCGCCAGATCTGCCGCAAGCGCTGCTATCAGGCCGTCTCGCCAAGTCCCAGACCGAGGCCAGCCATGGCCGGTCCCGCACCGATCTCATAGGCCGCCCGCTCGATCTCGATATCGCCGTGCTGCACCGGCATGTCAATCACCTGCTCTACGACCTGGAATTCAGCGAGCCGCTTTCGAATGTCAGTCGCCTGCTTGATAATGTCAGCCTTCAGATGGCCCTCGAAGACATCGGCCGCGAAGCCGATCTTGAGACCTTGCAAGCCTGGCTGAAGGAAACGGCCGCCGGCGAGCTGCGCTCCGCAGACAGCATCGGCCGCATGGCTCGCCTGGCGAAGAAGAACGTCACCGCCGTCAGCCTGGCCAATGATCTCGCGGCAGCACTTTCAAGCCGCTACCGGCTTGCCGAAATAATCGCCGCGTCAGGTAGGAGCGATTACGTGGCCGCTCTGCAGAATACCTTCCGCCCCGGCATCATCAGGCAAGTCGTCAGCCACTCGCCCCTCATGGCCGGTCGCCAACTTTTTTCGGATGCCCGAACGGCGTGGGAAACGATGGCCGGCTGGCTCACGGAGACGCTGCGATACCATCTCATCGAGATACCGGTGTGGCTCGCACACTATGACAAGGGCCTGCGCCAATTCGGCGGAGATGAAGCGCGCGCCATTACCCATGCCGATGCGTACATGCAGCATGCGATATTAGGCCCGTTCCCGGCACATGCCGGAGCAAGCGAAACCCTGCGGCTCTTCACGGCTCTCGGCTCGCATCTCGCCGCGAAGTTCAAGGCCGCCGCCGAAGCCACCGATGCGGATGCAGCACAAACCACGCAGCAGGGCCTTTCTCTCGCCATGGATCTGACCGCACTTGCCATGGCGGACACCGTGTTTACTACGGTGATGGGCGGGCGGCATGGCGACGCCACATGGCCGGTCTTCCTGGCCCAGCACACCGGCTATTCCGTCATGGCCGCCCTGCCCGCGATCCGCGACGGGGAAAACCCGCCTGTCGGCTCCGACAGCGATGCAAAGGCGCTGGCAAATGCCATCAGCTCACCATCAGGCGACCTCAACATCGACCACCGGCACATAACCGAGATCATCGCCGCCACCGGTCTTGTGGCAGAGTCACCCGCTGATGAAATCCTCCGCAAGATCGATGCCGGTCTCGCGCAGATCGCCCGGCCGTGATTTTCGATTTCAACCGTTCACCCCCTATCCATGATGCCAAACGAGGAATGGCATCATGGACGAAACGACCCGCAACGAACTTGAGAAGCTCCACGGCAGGATCAACGATTTGAAGGAGCGTGTCGTCTCGCTGGAGGCGCAGCAGCCGCATATCAATGCCGCCCTGCTGCGTATCGAAGGCAGCGTAGAGAAGCTTGCAAACCGCATCGGCAAGGCACTCTGGGCCATCGTCGCCATCATGCTGACGCCGCTGGCCGGGTTGTTGATCAAGGCGATCGCCTCCGGCGCGCTCGCCCGCTTTCTCTAAGCAATTCCAGCAAAAGTGCGTAGCGGTTTTGTGTCAGAAATTTTGGGGAAAACAAAGAGATAAAGCATTTCTCTAATTCAAACTCTCTGAGTTCACCCCGACAACTCTCCCCAGGCCATCCTGCCGCTCCATCACAACAAGGGCAGCAGACATGACCCTCGTCTTCATCCGCATTCTCCTGCGTTACCTCGCCGCCATCCTCGTCACCCGTGGGCTGATCGCCCCCGATCTCGGCGAAATGATCTCGCGTGATCCCGATGTCGCTATGGCCCTTCAGGTCGCCTCCGGCGTGCTCATCGCCGCCATTGCCGAAGGCTGGTATTATCTGGCGCACCGCTGCGGATGGGCGAAATGAAGTGGCTGAGCGACCTGCTGCTCGGCGGCATCATCGAGAAATTCACCGGCCCGCTGCTATCAGCCTATCAGGCAAAACTCTCGGCCGAGACCGATCAGCAGAAGCTTGCGGCCGAGGAAGTGATCAAGGGCATCGAGGCTGCCCGCGATATCGCGGTCGCGGAAGCCGCCGACCGCTGGAGCGCCACCCGCCTCGGCCGCCTGCTCATCGTCATCCCTTTCGGGCTCTGGTGGGCGGCGATCTACATGGTGCAGCTCCTCAATCCCTGGTTCGGCCTCCACCTCGTCGTCGTCGACGTGCCGCCGCGCATCAATGACATGGCGCTGGTGCTGATCCCGGCGATCGTCGTCGGCGATGCCGGAGCGCTGCTCGCGCGGCGTTTGAAGAGATAGCAAGACACCAGCTCAACCATTGCCTGCCATCATCACCCCATCAAGAGAGCGACGGGTTGGGGGCCGAATTCCTCCGGTGACCTTGCGAAACGCCTTCGGCCGGAGCCAGGCGCTCTCTTGATGCCAGCCTTCTGCTACCAGAAGCGCCACCACGGATGCTTTGCAGTTGATGAAGCCGGTGCGATGGCCGCTATGGGTTCGCCATCCGGGCCATAGAACTCCCCGTCGTCTCCCTGCACTCTGGCGCCGAGGTGTTCGGCGATCGACCACATCTTGCGGCGAATTTCCGGATCGGGGTTCTTGGCGTCGATGTTATCGCTCCCGCTCCAGGCAAGCCAGCACAGATCGTTTCCACGCTCTCCGCCGGAATAGGCTGTCCAGACGCAGAGGCCTTTCTGTTCGACGCGGAGAACCTTGCCACCATTCAAGGCAGTTTCGGCAAAACCATCGTGCCGCAGCTCGGGGTCGCCCTCCACATAGGCAAGCCAGTCCTCAAGCGAAAAGCCCGGGTTAGGGTCAAACCAGTTCTCTTTGCGGGTAATATGAAGATCATACCCCATTTGCCTCACCCTCCACGGGAATTCATATCCTGGGCCGACCCTACGTTCGGCACATAAACAAAAGGTTGCGTATGACGAGCTGTTAGGGCCGACTGCGCGGGCTCGCAGCGACGGATTCGGGAAATTCAGGCATGACGGAAGAAACCTGTAACGAGATCACCCTTGTCTCCGCCGAGGAACGGCCCGATCTCATCCCCGCGTTCGACGAACTCGGTGCAGCCGTCTGGCCGAAATTCATCGGCGGCGACGCTGCTGTCATCAAATACTGGAACAGTCTGTTCTCTGACGGCCTGCGCCGCCATCAGTTCCTGGCCGTCGGCAGGGACAGCCAGGGAAACGAGCAGGTTGTTGCTACATCGAACAGCATCCCCTTCCTCTGGCCCGAACCTGAAGACGACGCCTCCCTGCCCGGTGCCGGATGGGATGCCGTTCTCGCCCGTGGCGTAGAGGCGCTTACGTCGGGTCAAAAACCCAATACCCTCTCAGCCCTCGCCATCGTCGTCTCGCCCGCCATGCGCGGTTCGGATCTCGCCGAACGGCTGATCGCCAACATGAAGGCGGATGCCAGACATTACGGCTTTCAGGCCCTCGTCGCCCCCGTGCGCCCCACGAAGAAGGCCGCCTATCCCCTGACATCCTTCGAGAACTACATCGCCTGGACGACCCCGGCAGGCGCGCCCTTCGATCCCTGGGTGCGCAAGCATTGGCAGCTCGGCGCCCGCCTCGTCAAAATCGCTCCGAACTCGATGCGGGTCGAGGCGCCGCTGTCGCAATGGAGCGAATGGAGCGGTCTGCGCTTTCCCGTTTCCGGGCCGTACCATCTGGAGGGCGGTCTGACGCCGCTGATTGCGGATTGTGAGAGCGGGCTCGGGCTTTATAAGGAGCCGAATGTCTGGATGCGGCATAGGCTGGAGGATGATTTGAAGGTCTGATTGCTGGAGCTGAGACTGAAGATCCGCGGATAGAACCCTTGTGCCACGTAGCCCCCTCGTCCACCCTTCGGGCAACTCTCCCCGATGGGAGAAGGGGAAGCCGCGCCGTCTCAGGATAGTCTCAAGGACATCGTATGCCACCTCTCCTTCGCCGCTCGGGGGTCCGAAGGACGGGTCGAGACCCGTGGCTCGACCCCGGTCAGGGGGCCCGAAGGGTCGGATGAGGGGGCTCCGGGCCCCAGCCTCTCCTCTTTCTGCCTGCCAAGACTACCGAGTCCTCCTTCCATCCTCTCCTCCGCCACACTCCCAAGATTTTTCCACGATCCATCCCATCAACGAAAACCTATTTCGCTAAAGCCCCATCGAAGCAAATGTCTTCGGGTTCAAACTTCATAAAATTTATAGATTATATCTCATTCATGCATCAGGAGGATATCCGTGCCCAAGACCGCTTCCAATCCCATCGAGCTCGGCACCCGTGCTGCAGACTTCATTCTGCCTGACGCCAAGGGTGTGCTTCACAAGCTCTCCGATTTTGACGGCACGCCGGCGCTGCTCGTCGCCTTCATTTCCAACCGTTGCCCCTTCGTGCAGCTGATCCGCAATGATCTGGCCGCTTTCGCCAGGGAATACGAAGCCAGGGGCCTGCGCGTCATCGCCATCAACAGCAACGATTCGGAAGCACACCCGGAAGAAAGCCTTGCGGCCGTCGGCCAGGAAGCCGAAGCGATCGGCTACACCTTCCCCTATCTGAAGGACGAGGCGCAGGCGGTGGCGAAAGCCTATGGCGCGGCCTGCACACCTGATCTTTTCCTCTTCGATGGCGCGCGCAAGCTCGCCTATCACGGCCAGTTCGATGATGCCCGCCCGGGCAATGGCAAGTCCGTCACCGGCAAGGATCTGCGCGCCGCCGCAGACGCGGTTCTCGCCGGCGCCAGGCCCGCAGCCGAACAGACCGCATCGATCGGCTGCAACATCAAGTGGACCGCGGGCAACGAACCCTCCTGGTTCTCCAACGCTGCCTGATATCAGTCGCGGCAGCTACTCCCTCTGCCGCGCTCTTTCCCATGATCCAGAGATTTCCTGATGTCGCTGAAGCGTAAAGACTTGGCGGGCAGCGGCCCGTTGCATCTGCAGACGGACGTGCTGGTCCTCGGCGGCGGGCCGGCCGGCGCGTGGGCGGCATTGTCGGCTGCGCAGAATGGCGCCCGCGTCATCCTCGCCGACAAGGGCTATCTCGGCACGAGCGGCGCGACCGCCCCGTCGAACACCGGCACGTGGCTGGTGCCGCCGGGCGAAAACCGTGCCCAGGTCGTCGAGCGCCGCTGGCAGCGCACCGCCAATCTCGCCGACCAGCGCTGGATGCTGCGCACCGTCGACCAGGCCTATGAAAACCTGCTGAAGCTTGCCGAATGGGGCTATCCCTTCCCCGACGACGAGGATGGCAAGCTCTATATCGCCAATCTGCGCGGCCCTGACTACATGGCGTTCATGCGCCGCCGGGTGCTGAAAGCCGGCATCACCGTCCTCGATCACCACCCTGCCCTCGAACTCTATTTCGATGGAGAAGCCGTCACGGGTGCCGCAGGCATCGACCGCCAGCGCGACCGCGACTGGCGCGTGGATGCCGGCGCCGTCGTGCTGGCGACAGGCGGCTGCGCCTTCCATGAGCGCATCCTCGGTGCTGCGGCGCTCACCGGCGACGGCCACCTGATGGCGGCGGAAGCCGGCGCCAGTCTCTCTGGCATGGAATTTACCGGCAAATATACGCTCGCCCCCTATGGCTCCTCGCTGAACAAGGGCCTGCCCTTCCGCTGGGCCTCCTTCTTCCGCGAGGATGGCACGCCGATCCTCGATAGCGACGGCAACCACCTGCAGAACGGCATCGGCGAGCGCGAAAAGGAAATCGCGAAAGCCATGATCGAGGCCCCCGTCTATGCAGTGCTCGATCAGGCCGAACCCGCCCTGCAGGACTGGCTGCGCCGCGRCCAGCCGAACTGTTTCGTGCCCTATGATCGCTCGCCGGTCGATCCTTTCGCCCAAATGTTCCGCGTCACCTTCCGCGCCGAAGGCACCGTGCGCGGCACCGGCGGCATCCGCATTGCCACATCAGATTGCGGCACCGATGTGCAGGGCCTTTATGTCGCCGGCGATGCCGCAAGCCGCGAGCCCTTGGCGGGCGCCACATCAGGCGGCGGCGGCCCGAATTCTTCCTGGGCCATCGCCAGCGGCTGGTGGTCCGGCCAGGGTGCGGCGGGTCATGCCAAACGCCGCGGCGACAAGGCCTTCCGCGCCAATTCCAGCCCGCTCGGCCAGGCGGGTCTGCGCCCCGGCGGCACTTCGAAATCCTCACTGACGCCGAAGGATGTCATCGACAGCGTGCGCGCCGAAGTCACACCGCTGGAGAAGAACTATTTCCGCGAAGGCACCCGCCTGCAGGCGAGTCAGGACAAGCTCGACACACTCTGGGCCGATGTCAAAAACCACCTGTCCGGCGCCGGCCTCGACAGGCTGAAGGCACGCGAGGCAGCCTCCATTGCCGCCCACGGCCGCTGGTCGCTCGCTTCGGCGCTGGCCCGCAAGGAAAGTCGCGGCATGCACCGCCGCTCGGATTTCAAGGGTAATGACCCGACCTTCGCCCATTCCATCACCGTGCGCGGCGTCGATGACATCGTGGTCTCTTCCGCACCCGAGGCCCGACAGGAGATCGCATCATGATCGAAGTCGTCTCCGAAAGCCGCTGCGTGGAATGCGATATCTGCGTGAAGGTCTGCCCTGCCAATGTCTTCGACGCCACCGACGGCGTTCCCGTCATCGCCCGCCAGGATGACTGCCAGACCTGCTTCCTCTGCGAAATCTACTGTCCGACCGACGCGCTCTATGTCGCCGAGCGCGCCGACGGTCCCCTCGCCATCACTGAAGAAGAGGTCGAGGAACGCAATCTCTTCGGCAGCTATTCCCGCGCACTCGGCTGGCAGCGCGGCAAACCGGGCGGATCGCAACTCGACCCCACCCACCGCATCCGCGTCGCGCAAGTCTGAATTGGAGAAGCCCATGGACCGCATCACCGTCACCGATGTCCGCAAGACCTTCCAGCTGAAGCCCGGCCAGACGGTTCAGATCGATGGACGCCCTTCGGACCGCGTCACCGTCTTGAACGGTATCGATCTCACCATCCGCAAAGGCGAATTCATCACCCTCGTCGGCCCGAGCGGCAGCGGCAAATCCGTGCTGCTCGACATTATCGGCGGCCTCACCGAAGCCTCTAACGGCATCGTCCGGATCGATGGCAAGCACATCGTCAAGCCGGACCCGAAGACCGGTTACGTCTTCCAGCAATATGCGCTGTTTCCCTGGCGTACCGCTCTTGCCAATATCGAATATGCGCTTGAAGTCCACGGCGTTCCCAAGCGCGAGCGCACGGAGAAGGCTCGCTACTTCCTCTCCCTCTTCGGCCTCTCCGGCTTCGAGGATCGTTTCCCCAACCAGCTCTCCGGCGGCATGCAGCAGCGCGTGGCGATTGCCCGGGCGCTCGCGACCGACCCCGAAGTCCTGCTGATGGACGAGCCCTTCGCCGCACTCGATGCCCAGACCCGCGAGATCCTGCAGACCGAGCTTCTGCGCATCTGGGAAAAGATCAACACGACTGTCGTCTTCGTCACCCACTCGATCGACGAGGCGATCTACCTCGCCGACCGCATCGTCGTCATGACGGCGCGCCCCGGCACGGTGAAGGAAATCATCGATATCGACCTGCCGCGCCCGCGCGATGGCGACATCAGAGCAAGTGCCGAGTTCAACGCCCATCGCGGCCGCGTCTGGGAAGCGCTGCGCGACGAAGTGAACAAGGCGCAGAAAGACTGGGCGCTTTCACCCGCCTACGCCCACTGAAACCGGGAGAACTCTCATGGCATATGTAACCGACAAGACCATCCTCGGCGCCGAGCTGTCTCCCGCCCGTCCGAAGCGCACCACCCCGCGCGCCAAGCGCCGCATCGAATTCGGCGCCGCGAGCTATGGCCTGCCGCTCATGGTCGTCTTCTTCGGCCTCTGGGAAATCGCGCCGCGTCTCGGCTGGCTGAACCGCATCTTCTTCCCGCCGCTGAGCGAAGTGCTGGTGGCCTGGTACGCGATGCTACTCGACGGCACACTCTCGGCCAATATCGGCATCAGCCTGCAGCGCGCCGCCATCGGCTTCCTTCTCGCCGTCGTCATTGCCGTGCCGCTCGGCTTCCTGATGGGGCGTTATACGCTGTTCGAAAAGGTCTCCGACCTCTTGGTGCAGACGCTGCGCAACACCTCGCAATTTGCCCTTCTGCCGGTCTTCATCCTGCTGCTCGGCATCGGCGAGGCTTCGAAGATCGCCATCTGCTTCTATTCCTCGATCTTCTTCCTGCTGATCAACACGATTTCGGGCGTCAAATCCGTCGATCCGCTGCTGTTGAAAGCCGCCCGCTCCATGGGCACGTCCGATCTCGACATGTTCCGCAAGGTCATCCTGCCGGCCAGCATTCCCTCCATCGTCTCGGGCATGCGTCTTGCCGTCAAATCCTCGATCTTCGCCGTCATCGGCGCCGAAATGCTCGCCGCTAAATCCGGCCTCGGATTCCTGATCCAGCAATCGCAGCTGATGATGGAAACGGCCGATATGTATGCCGGCATCATCACCATGACCGCGATCGGCCTGCTCGTGAACTACCTGCTCGTCTGGTTCGAGCGCTGGGCGACCGCCTGGAAGGGCAATTCCGAAATCTCTCACAACTGAATGCAATACCGTTTCTGAAGGGGACACCACATGACAAGCTTCAACCCATCCATCCTGCGCCGCACGCTGCTATCAGGCCTTGCGGCGCTTGCGCTCGGCAGCGCAGCACTCGCGACACCGGCCCTTGCCGAAGACAAGCCCGATGTCATCCGCATCGGCAGCACGGCTCCCGGCCATCTGAAATTCATCCTCGAGCGCCATAGCGGCTCACTCGCCAAGGAATTCGAAAAGGACGGCATCAAGGTCGAATTCATCGCCTTCACCAATGGCGGCTCGGAAGCCACCACAGCGCTTGCCACCGGTGCTGTCGAATTCATTTATACCGGCAACAATCCGGCGCTGCGCGTCGCCGCAGCCGGTGCGGATGTGAAGGCGATCGGCCTCTCCAGCTTCGTCAAGGAAAATGGCTCGGCGATCATCGTCAAGACGGACTCGCCGATCAAGTCGCTGGCGGACCTGAAGGGCAAGAAGGTCGCCTATCTCACCGGCACCGTGCGCCACTCCACCTTCGCCAAGGCGCTGAAATCAGCTGGCCTGTCGCTCACCGATGTCGAATCCCTGAACCTCGCCTTCGACGCGTCAGGCCCGGCGCTGGTGCGCGGTGATGTCGATGCCGTCGTCGAAAGCGGCGATGTCGCCGCCAAGCTCGTCGACACCGGTGAGGCCCGCGTCATCCTCGATGCCTCCTCGCATCCGGAATGGTCCGCCCCCTTCCTGATCTCTGCCAATGGCGAATTCGTCAAAAAATACCCTGATCTCGTCAAGCGCCTCTTGAAGGTCGATATCGAAACCGCCCGCTGGGCCGATGCCCACCCGGAAGAAACGATCAAGATCTTCGTCGACGAAACCAAGTCCTCGGAAAAGTCCGTCCGCAAGACCTACAAGGACAACGTCTTCTACCAGGACCCGAAGATCACGCCTGAGGCGCTCGCCTCGCTGAAAAGCGAAGAGCAGTTCATGGCCGACGCCAAGCTGCTCAAGGGCTCCGTCGACTACGACAAGTGGATCGACACCAGCTTCCTCGACGCCGCCTATAAGGAAGTCGACGCCAAGAAGTCGAACTGATCTCCGGGCAGAACCCGCAAACGTTTCCTCGCCATCTGTGTTGTTGGCGGGGAGAAAATTGGCGCCTTTCGCAATATGTCTGGCGTCGTCTGCAAATGATCTGGCATGATGCGCCGATTACCTTGCGTTCTATGCAAGAGCAAAAAGGTGCATCATGAACAGCAAATCCCGACCCACGGCCCTGGTCACCGGCGCGTCATCCGGCATGGGGAAAACCATCGCCGGACGTCTGATCGCTGATGGCTATCTGGTCTATGTCGCCGCCCGCAACGTCGAGAAGATGGCCGATCTGGCAGAGCTTGGCGCAATCCCGCTGCAGATGGATATTTCGAAGGACGAGGACATCGTTGCCGCCGTCAGGGCCATCACCGAGAGATCTGGTGGCGTCGATGTGCTGGTCAACAATGCCGGCTTCGGTCTCTACGGCCCTGTCGAGGAGATCCCGCTCGATGAGGCGCGTTATCAGTTCGAGGTGAACGTCTTCGGCCCCGCGCGCCTGACCCAGCTTCTGCTTCCGGCTATGCGGGCGCGCGGCGCAGGCACCATCGTCAACATCACCTCGATGGGCGGCAAGATCTATACAGTGCTCGGCGCCTGGTATCACGCCACCAAGCATGCGCTGGAAGGCTGGTCCGACAGCCTGCGGCTCGAGCTCGAACCCTTCGGTATCCGCGTCGTCGTGATCGAGCCGGGACTTATCGAAACAGGCTTTGGCGACGCCGCTTCCCGGGGCATCCTGGAACGGTCCGGCACCGGCCCTTACGGGAAGCTCGCGCAAAGCGTGGCCGCCTCCATCGACAGGAGCTATGGCCGGGGCCAGGGAACCGATCCCAAGGTCATCGCCGATGTCGTCGGTGATGCCGTCCGGTCGGCCCGGCCCAAAACCCGCTATGCAGCGGGCAAATACGCAAAGATGATGATCTGGGTGCGCAAGTGGCTGGGCGACCGCGCCTTCGACCGGCTGATCAAGAGCCAGATGTGAAGGTCGCCGTAGAGGATGCAATGATGACCGGGAATGCGGGCGACAGATGCAGGCTGCCGCAGGCCTTCTGGCGGGCGGCGGACCGTATGGGCCTGCCCGCCCCGGCTCTGCTGCGTCAGGCAAGGCTGCCGGCGACACTGCATATCGCGCCGGAGACATGGCTGTCCACCGCGCAGTATTTCGCGCTGTGGCGTGCGGTCGAAACGCTGTCGCAAGACCCCGCCATCGGCCTGCGCATGACCATCGAGACCGATACTTCCGTGCATCCGCCTGCCACGATGTCGGCCTTCTTCGCCCGGGATTACCGCGATGGGCTGCACCGGCTGGCGCGGTTCAAACGGCTGTGCACCCCGGAGGAACTGACCGCAGCCGAAACCGGGAGCGAATGCCGGGTCGCGGTGCGCTGGCTTCATACCGATGAAGCCGAGCCGGATGCGGCAGCCGACGTGACCTTTGCGGCGATCCTTGAACTCGGGCGGCGCGGAACGGGGCGGCATCTCATGCCCATCCGGGTCGAGATGACCCGAACCGGGCCAGTGAGCGAAGCACATCGATCCTACTTTGATGCACCTGTTCGTACCGGCTGCGCGCAGAACGTGCTGGTGCTGGATCGTGCCGATCTGGACCTGCCGTTCTCAGGACATAACCCCGAACTGCTTGCGATCCTCGATCCCTCTCTTGCTGCATCGCTTGGCGAGATCGAAGCACGATCCTCGCTCCCCGATCAGGTGAAGATCCTGATCAAGCGCCGCATCGCCAGCGGCAAACCCGATATTGCCGATGTGGCCCGCGAAATGGGCATGAGCGAGCGGACCCTTCAGCGCCGCATCACAGAACAGGGCACGAGCTATCGCGGCCTGCTGGACGAAGCACGGCGGGAACTCGGCCGCCGTTTGCTGTCCGACGGGCAGAACGGCATCGAGGAGATCGCATTCCTGCTGGGCTTTCAGGATACCAGTTCGTTCTATCGGGCCTTCCGCGTATGGGAAGGGCTTACCCCGGCAGAATGGAGAGACCTTCACTGAAACGGTTTGTCCAGCGCCGCCCCATGCTCTCGATTCAGCGTATATCAGCAACCGCCCAAAAGCCTGCTTTGTTGATCGCCGAAATTCCGCGCGTCTCCCTGAGCCCGATTTCACGTCGGTCCGAATACAGTGGCGACAGCGTTTCCGGACAGGAACAATGAGCAGTTGAGTGCATTCCCTCATCGACCCAAGGAGGGACCCATGTCACCCAAAACCGTAAAAACAGCTGCATCCGCAACCGCGACGATCCACGATCAGCGCCTTCACAGGGGGGCCGGCGGCGAGCTCCATCAGATCGCCGAGGATGGCGCAGACGTCTTGACGACGTCGCAGGGCGCACCCGTTGCAGACGATCAGAACACGCTGAGGGTCGGCCCGCGCGGCCCGGCCCTGATCGAGGATTTCCATTTCCGCGAAAAGATATTCCATTTCGACCACGAGCGCATTCCGGAGCGGGTGGTCCATGCCCGCGGTTATGGCGCGCATGGTTTCTTCGAGACCTATGCCCCCCTGTCGAAATATACGAGGGCTGATCTTTTCCAGCGCGCCGGCGAGAAGACGCCGGCCTTCGTGCGCTTCTCCACTGTCGCCGGCAGCAAGGGTTCCTTCGATCTCGCGCGCGACGTGCGCGGTTTTGCCGTAAAGATCTACACCCAGGAGGGAAACTGGGATCTGGTCGGAAACAATATTCCGGTCTTTTTCATTCAGGATGCCATCAAGTTTCCGGATATTATCCATTCGGTCAAACCTGAACCGGACCGCGGCTTTCCCCAGGCGCAGTCGGCCCACGACAATTTCTGGGACTTCATCTCGCTGACCCCGGAAAGCATGCACATGATCATGTGGGTGATGTCCGACCGCGCGATCCCGCGATCATTCCGCTTCATGGAAGGTTTCGGCGTGCATACCTTCCGCTTCGTCAACGAGAAGGACGTATCCACTTTCGTCAAATTCCACTGGAAGCCCAAGCTCGGGCTGCAGTCGGTGGTCTGGAACGAAGCCGTCAAGATCAATGGCGCCGATCCCGATTTCCATCGGCGCGATCTTTGGCAGGCGATCCAATCGGGCAACTTCCCGGAATGGGAACTCTGCGTGCAGCTTTTCGATCAGAAATTCGCAGACGAGTTCGATTTCGACGTGCTCGACCCCACCAAGATCATTCCCGAGGAGATCCTGCCCGTCCAGCCGATCGGCCGGCTGGTGCTCGACCGCATGCCGGACAACTTTTTCGCGGAAACCGAACAGGTCGCCTTCATGACCCAGAACGTCCCGCCCGGCATCGATTTCAGCAATGATCCGCTGCTCCAGGGACGCAACTTCTCCTATCTCGATACGCAGCTGAAGCGCCTCGGCGGACCGAACTTCACGCATCTGCCGATCAATGCACCGAAGTGTCCCTTCCACCATTTCCAGCAGGACGGGCACATGGCGATGCGCAACCCGGTCGGCCGGATCAACTACGAACCGAATTCCTCGGGCGAAGGCCCGCGTGAATCGCCGGCCAGGGGCTTCCGCACCTTCCCGTCGGAGGAAACGGGGCAGAAGGTGCGCCTGCGTCCCGAAAGCTTTGCCGACCATTACAGCCAGGCGCGCCAGTTCTATATCAGCCAGACGCCGCCCGAGCAGCGTCACATCGCCGCCGCCCTGACCTTTGAGCTCAGCAAGGTCGAAAACCCCGTCATCCGCGAGCGGATGGTATCGCATCTGCTGAACATCGACGAGACGCTGGCTGCGAAGGTGGCAGCAGCGCTCGGCATTGCCGACATGCCGAAGCCGGCGGACGCGGCCATGCCGACCCGCCAGGATCTGGAGCCTTCAGCCGCACTCAGCATCATCGAGCGCGGACCCAAACGGTTCGAGGGCCGCAAACTCGGATTGCTGGTGACTGATGGATCGGACGCGGGTCTCATTGGAGCCATTACCGGCGCAATTACCGGGGAAAAGGGCGTGGTCGAGATCATTGCGCCCAAGATCGGAGGCGTGACCCTGTCGGACGGCTCGTTCCTTGAAGCCCAGCAGATGATCGATGGCGGACCATCCGTTCTCTATGATGCGGTCGCCGTTCTCGCCGCAGAAGACGCGATGCCCGACCTCCTCAAGGAATCCACCGCCCGCGATTTCGTCGCCGATGCATTCGCCCATTGCAAGTTCATTGGCTACGCAGCCCCTGTCCTGGCGCTCATGCGGAAGGCAGGCATCGAGGATCTCGATGAAGGCACGGTCGAGATCGGCTCGGCCAAGGACATCGAGGCATTTGTCGCTGAACTTGGAAAACTGCGGGTCTGGGCGCGAGAGCCCTCCGTCAAGATCCGCTAAACGCATCCGTGCCGCGGGCCTGCCCCGCGGCACCAATTCCTGCTTTTAAGCCTCTCAACCGGAAGCCTTATCCGAAAGGCCGACAGCTACATGTATTTACGCCGATATTACTGTTGCGTACTTTCGTGTTGCATACAAAGCGCCTAAACTTCAGCCCACACTAAAATGCCATCCGGGGGGAAGTCAGGCATGAGAGACCGATTGAACAGGATGAGGCAGTGTGGGCGCCGCCTGACCGCGACCGTTGCGGCGGCATCGGCGGCCACGCAATCTGCGTCAGCAGCCGATGACGCAGCGACGCGGGCCTATCACACCGCCCTCACCGACCATGTACCCGGCTTCATCACCGGACCCGGCCAGACCGACTATCTCTTCATCGCCGTCATTGTGCTGATCCTGGTAATGATCCTCGCCATCGGCAATTTCTACTTCCAGCTCCATGCCGTTCCCGAGCGCATCGCGCACCGGGCCAACAAGGCGCAGCTGGAGATCGTCGCCGTGCTGGCACTGATCTCGCTCTTCACCCACAATCACCTCTACTGGATCATCGGCCTGCTGCTGGCGATGATCCGAATTCCGGATTTTTCGACACCGCTCTATTCGATCGCCCGGTCGATTGCGAGGCTCGCAAGCCGCCATCCCGAGGCCGGTGTTGCCCCGGCTGCTCCGCCAGCCTCAAATCATGCTGCCCCGGTTGCAGCAGACCCGTCGCCCCCAGCCAATTCTCCCACGGCCACTGCGCCCGTTTCCGGTGCACCGATCGCTCCCGCGCCATCCGCCACGCATCCGCACATCGTCCAGCCGGTCATCAAGTCCGGTGCACAGGGAGAAGGTATCTGACCATGCTTGAACTGATGCTGTGCTCGATGCTGACCATCCTCCCGGATTATCTCTACCGCCGCTATGTGCAGGATAAGCGCATCGGCCGCGAGATCACCCTCTACAGCATGTGGTACGAACTGCGCTGGGGCATTTCCGCCTGTCTGCTGCTCACCATCTCGCTGATCACCATGATCTTCTATTTCCACCCCTCGACGAAGAGCGTCACCGCCGTCTTCCGCACAGTTACCATCCTGCCGGAATCCATGGGCCGGGTCGATGAGGTCTATGTCGGCGTAAACCAGAAGGTCGCGRCTGGCGCACCGCTCTTCCGCCTCGACGACTCCGCCCAGAAGGCCGCCCTTGATGTGGCGCACAAGCAGATTGCCGAAGTCGAGGCTCAGACCAGGGTGGCCGAGAGCGAGCTTGCCAGCGCCGACGGCATGATCCGGCAGGCTGAAGGCGCCCTGCAGGTCTCGATCGACGAGTTGCAGATGAAGACCCAGCTTCTGAAGAACGATGCGGTTGCCCGCCGCGAGGTGGACCGGCTGACCAATACCGTGGAAAGCCAGCGGGGCATGGTCAGTGCCGCCTATGCCAACAAGGAAACGCTGCAGACCAAGCTCAACGTGCTCCTGCCGGCGCAGAAGGCCAGTGCCGGGGCAGCACTCAACCAGGCCCAGGTGGAACTGGACAAGACGGTCGTCAAGGCCGGCATCAACGGCACCGTCCAGCAGTTTACGCTGCGCAAGGGCGATGTGCTGAACACCATGCTGCGCCCGGCGGGCATCCTCGTGCCCGAAGAAGCCGGCCGCGGCACGCTGGTTGCCGGCTTCGGGCAGATCGAGGCGCAGGTCATGAGGCCCGGCATGGTGGCCGAAGCCACCTGCGTTGGCAAACCCTTCGCCATCATCCCGCTCGTCGTCACCGAGGTGCAGGATGTGATCGCCGCCGGCCAGCTGCGCCCCACCGACCAGCTCGTCGATGTCACGCAACTGTCAAGCCCCGGCACGCTGACCGTTTTCCTGCAGCCCCTCTTCCCCGGCGGCCTCGACGGCGTGCCGCCCGGCGGCAGCTGCATCGCCAACGCCTATACCAACAACCACGAAGCGCTCGCCGACCCCAATATCGGCACCTTCAAATCGATTGGCCTGCATGTCATCGATACGGTCGGCGTGGTGCACGCCATGATCCTGCGCATGCAGGCCATGTTGCTGCCGGTCCAGACGCTGGTGCTGACGGGGCACTGAGGGCATTTGTCGAGGCAAGCACTGACTCCTCTCCAGCATGCCTGTCCGAGCATGACGATTGAGCGCGTGGCAACCCGGCCACGTGCCACCTTGCGAAGCGCCCTCCAACCCCTCACCTATGCAACAGAACTTGCCTCACTCCACAGGCTTCCCATGAACCCCGCAGCCGACGACTTTTCCCAGGCGCTTGCCCTTATACCCGAGGGCTACAGCGAAGGTAGCTTCGAAGCCGGCCGCTGGGGCGCCACCGTCAAGCGCTCGCCGGATGGCAAGCGCATCTGGCTCTATGCCGAAGATCTCGGCGGCAGCGATGTCGTCAGCTTCAACCTCTACCTGCTGGAGGCAAGCGGCAGCAGCCTGAAACCCTGCGAGATGTCGTCCGCCAAGGTGGTCGCCTTCGTGCTCGGCTACCGGCCGGACAAGCAGGGTCACCCCAGGCTGCCCGCGAAACGCTCCGCCAGCCGCTGACGCTGAAAGCCCTCGATGACGAAATCGACGAACACCCGGGTCTTGAGCGGCAGCAGTGTCCTGTTGGCGTAATAGACGGAGATCGGGCCGATATCGACATACCAGGAGGGCACCAGCCGGATCAGCTCGCCGCTGTCGAGATGGGCAAGCGCATCTGGCTTGGAGAGCAGCGTGACGCCCAGCCCGAGAAGGGCGGCCTTCCGCATGGCGGCGGGATCGTTGACGACGATCCCCGGCGTGAGATCGACAGGCTGCACCTCTCCCGCAGCGTTACGCATCTGCCGTTGCGGAATGCGCCCGGTATTGATCGATTTCATGACGATGCCGTCGAGCCCCGCAAGTCCGGCCGGATCGGCCGGCAGCACGCGGCCATTGATATACGCAGGTGACGCCACCGCCACGAGATGGGCCGGCGCCAGCACCCGCGCCACCACGCCCGAGGCAAGCTCGAAGCCGCCTCCAACAGCCGCGTCATAACCTTCGCCGACCAAATCCACCTGCCGGTTCTCGAACATCCATTCCGGCCGCACCAGCGGGTAACGCTTCATGAAGTCGGGCAGCATGGGCAGCACATATTCTATGCCGAAGGCCGGGCTGAGGCTGACTTTCAGGATGCCGGCCGGCTCCGCCTGCTCGTTGGAGATTTCGGCTATCGCCCCCTGGAGCCCCTCGAGATGGTCGCGCATGGCGATGAGAAAGCGCTCGCCTGCCTCCGTCAGCGTCAGGCTGCGCGTGCTGCGATGAAAGAGCCGGAGCTTCAGATTGACTTCGAGTGCCGCGACATTGCGGCTGACCGCCGCCGGCGTCAGGCCAAGGCGCCGCGCCGCCGCCGAAAAGCCGCCGAGTTCAGCGCTGCGCACGAAGGATTCCAGGTTAGCCAGGCTTTCCATCAACCACGACCTTCAAGAGACACTTGAAACTGATACCATCCATTTCGGCCTAATCAAAGAGGAATGGCAGCGCGATATTGGCTCTATCGAAACGACATTCAGAAAGGAAACTTGCCATGTCCATCGGTATCATCGGCGCCGGCAATATCGGCTCCGCCTTCGCCCGCGCTCTCGCCCGTAACGGTATCTCCGCCACCATCGCCAACAGCCGCGGCCCGGAAACGCTGGCCGAGCTCACCGCAGAACTCGCCCCGCATATCACGGCCGGAACGATCGCGGAGGCTGCCGGCGCCGATATCGTCCTCATCGCCGTGCCCTGGTCGAAGCTGCCGGCGGCACTGTCCAGTCTGCCGGATTGGGCCGGCCGCATCGTCATCGATGCCAATAACCCGATCGAGGCACCCCTCTTCAAGCCGGCCGAACTCGGCGGCCGCCTGTCGAGCGAAATCGTCGCCGGCCTCGTGCCCGGCGCCCGCCTCGTCAAGGCCTTCAATCACCTCTTGGCCAACCTCGTCTCCGCCGACCCCAAGGCCGAAGGCGGCAACCGGGTGCTGTTCTATTCGGGCGACGATCAGCAAGCGAAGGCGGAAGTCGGCGCGCTCATCACCCGCCTCGGCTTTGCGGGCATCGATCTCGGCCCGCTCGCGACAGGCGGCAGCCTCACCCAGTTCCCCGGCGGCCCGCTGCCGGCAATCAACTTCGTCAAGTTCGGTTGAGGGTGGAGCACCATGTCACCTCTCGAAACGGCGCAGACGTTCTTCGCCCACTGGAGCGCCAACCGCATCGACGAAGCCGTCGCCATGCTGAGCGATGATGTGCTCTACGACAACGTGCCCCTGCCTGATATCGTCGGTCGCGAAAACGTCCGGAAGTTCCAGGCCGATTTCGGCATCGGCACCGGCTTCAAGGTGGATTGGAAAATTATCGAGATCGCTGTCTCGGGCGATGTCGTGCTGAATGAGCGCATCGATATCTTCACTCATGAAAGTGGCGGCACGATCACCCTGCCGGTCATGGGCACGCTGACGGTGGAAAACGGCAGGATCACCGTCTGGCGCGACTATTTCGATCTCGCAAGCTTCGAACGGCAACTGGTGACGATCAAGCCATAGCGGCTGCAACCACCTGCACCTTACGCGGCGCCGGCAATATCGGCGCCGCCTTTGTCAACAGCCGTATAGCCCTTAGACAAAGGTAACCACGAAGCGGGATACGGACAGATTTAGTAGATGACCCTCAGGCCGGCTAGACCGGGCTCGTGTTCAGTCGCAACCCTGTAATAAGTGCCACCGTTCCGGCAATACACGTGAATGAACGCAGCTGGCGCATGGAAACCATAGCACTCGCTTGCGGATTAACCTCTGGCGCGACTATTTCGACCTCGCGAGCTTCGAGTGGCAGCTAGCAGCGAAAGCGATAGCAACTCAAACCCCGGACATATCAGTGGCCGGGGCGCCGCTCACTGCTGCTGGAATGCCAGCCGCACGCCAAGCGCCATATAGATCGAGCCGATCACCTTCCCCTGCCAGCGGCCAATACTCCGGTTCCTGCTGAGCCAGCCGCGCACCGAGCCGGCGCCGAAGGCCAAGGCAGATGTCACGCTGATGCTGAGCGCCACGAAGATGATGCCGAGCAGCGCGAATTGCCCGATCACCGATCCGCTCTCGGGATGGATGAACTGCGGCAGGAAGGCGAGGAAGAACAGCGCCGTCTTGGGGTTCAGGATTTCGGTGAATATCCCCTGCCGGAAAGCCTTGCCGGGGCTGATCTCCGGGGCCGCCGCCATATCGAGATTGACGGACTTTTCGATGAAGGCCCGGTATCCGAGATAGATGAGATAGGCCACGCCGATATATTTGACCACTTCAAAGGCGAGTGCCGAAGTCGCAAGCAAAGCCGAAAGGCCGAAGGTCGCCATGGTCGAATGGATGAGATCGCCCGCCCCAATGCCAAGCCCCGTTGCGATGCCCGCCCGCCGGCCGCCGCTGACCGATCGGGCGAGAACCAACAGTGTCGCCGGCCCGGGAATCACCATCAGCCCGAGCACGACAAGAATGTAGGTCGTCAAAACAGCGATACTCATCTTCGATTCCGTGCTTGAAATATCCGCCCTTAAATTAACGGCTTCGGCCGTCGGCGCAATATTCGAAAAGTTTACACCGCGACTGCTGCCGAGCCCCTGCTTTCCGCGAGAAACGCCTTGCGCCGGACACCGAATAAGCGCAGGATTCCAATCGCTGGCAGCCACTTCAAGGGCGCTGCCGGTTCGGGCGTTAGCCTGGCCCCAACGAAAGGAGGACGTGATGTCTTCCGACTTTTATCCGTCAAGCCTGTCGCGCAATCTCATCCGAACCGGTGCCTTCGGCTACCGCGAGAATGTGGCGCTCGGCATTCTCAATCGTGCCGAAGATGCCGCCGCCAGGCAGCGGGACCAGCGTTTCGAAGCCATCGGAAATTTCGTGGCTTTTCCCGATTTCAGCCGTGGGCCGCAGGCCGGCCGCGGAACAAACGCGCGCCGCATCCATTCTCTGGGGCAGTTGCATGTTTCCACATTGGCAGCCTCTCTGGACAAGCGCTCCGGCATCGGACCCCTGCCCCTTTGATGCCGCAACGGCCACGCCGGCCAGCCGGCGGCAGCCTCAATACCTGATATACCCCGCATCACCACACCAGGAGGAAACCATGGCCAAAGGCCAAGTCCGCAGCAACCGCGAAACCCGCAAGCCGAAGAAGGACCGTAGCGCTTCGGCGGCTACACCTGCCCCGGCGCCCGGCACGCAGGTCAAGATGGCAAGCAGCAACACGGGCAGCGACAAGAAGAAATAACGCCGAGCCCTCCGGTGTGACGGCCCTGCGGCCGTCCCGCCCAAGTTCCAGAGGATAACAATATGACCACCGACAAGCGCGCAGCGGAAAATCTCTTTCGCGCGCCGCAGCCCGAAAAAGCCTCCGATGCCGAAAAGCTTCAGGATGTTCGCAAACGGCTGCTCTTGAAACAACGCGAAACCAGGCAGGATGAACGCCGCCAGCGCCAGATAACGCGG
The DNA here is from genome assembly GCF_056405875.1 of Rhizobium sp. P1_E6. Lineage (NCBI taxonomy): Bacteria > Pseudomonadati > Pseudomonadota > Alphaproteobacteria > Hyphomicrobiales > Rhizobiaceae > Rhizobium > Rhizobium sp. P1_E6. The sequence continues at coordinate 25,413 of NZ_JBFUBG010000017.1, forward strand.
GCGACGCTTCCCGTCGTTTGATCCTGAACCCGCCGGCCCCGAAGAGCTGGAAGACTCCGAAATCGGGATGGCTCGGCATATCAGGAGCGAGCAAGGACCATAAAGTGGCAGAATTCAATTATCAGACAGAAGCCGGGCTTTACACCGGCAAGACATTGCGCAGCACCCGTGGCCCCCGCTACAAGCGGTTTGAAACCGCCGCGGAAGCGGTGCGTTTTGCCATGGAAGATATGCCCGGCTCGCAATTGCGCGGCTGCGTGCTGGAAGTGAATGAAGCCCGCTTCGACGAAAGGCAGATCCGCATGCTCTACGATGCGCCTGCCTATCCGCTCTCGCGCAGAGAGAAGTGACGGAGACGTGACGGCGCCGCGGTCATTTCCCGCGGTCATTTCTCCCTGCGGTCATGTCCCCACGGTTATTCCAGCGCCGCGCCATGAAAACAGGGAGGCAGGATGACGATTTTCTCCGTCCGCCACATCACATCCTATCATTACAAAAGGCCCGTGCATTTCGGCCAGCACCGGCTGATGTTCCGCCCCCGCGACAGTTTCGACCAGACGCTCCTGAACTGCAGCCTCGATGTCTTTCCCAAGCCGGATTCCGTCCGCTGGATCCACGATGTCTTCGGCAACTGCATCGCGCTGGTCGAGATATCGGCGGCCTCCGCCGAACTGCGCTTCGAAACGGTCATCCGCCTCGACCATACGGTGCAGGTTCCCCTCGATCTGGAGATCGATACGCAGGCGTTGCGCTTTCCCTTTGCCTATGATGACGACGAGGCGATCGATCTCGAACGGACCATCGTCAGGCACTATCCCGACGCCGATGACGAGGTGGGCAAATGGGCACGGCAATTCGTGCCCTTGAGCCAGCGGGCCCGCACCGGCCATATCCTGATGACGCTCTGCTACGCCATCCATGAGAGCTTCAACTATAACAGGCGCTCCGAACACGGCACGCAGCCGCCCCGCGATACGCTGCGGCTGCGCAGCGGCACCTGCCGCGATTTCGCGCTCTTGATGATGGAGGCGACCCGCTCGCTCGGCTTTGCCGCCCGCTTCGTCACCGGCTACGTCTATGTGCCGGATCGCGACGGCTCCGTGACAAGAGGCGGCGGCGCGACCCATGCCTGGTGCCAGGTCTACCTGCCGGGTGCCGGCTGGGTGGAGTTCGATCCCACCAATGGCATCGTCGGAAGCCGCGACCTGATCCGCGTCGGTGTCGCACGCGACCCGCGCCAGGCCGTGCCGCTCTCGGGAAGTTACGACGGCGGATCGCGCGATTTCGACAGCATGAAGGTGCAGGTCAACGTCACCACGGAACGGGAATTCGATGCCGCAGGCGGCGGGTGACGGAACGCCTGGCCCGCTCACGCATTCGCCTGCAGGACCACCGCTGTTTCAAAGGACCACCGCCCCATGAAGATACGCGCAGGCTTTCACATCGGCTATGAATGCGAACACGAAACGCCCATGCTGCTGGTCCTCAACCTCCACCCGTCCCGACGCGTGGATCTGCTGACAGAACAGGCGCTCACTTTCGACCAGCCGATCGAAGCCTGGTCCTATACGGACGGCTTCGGCAATGCCTGCAGCCGCATTACAGCGCCGCCGGGCCTCACGACCATTTCCACCGAATTCGAAATCTATGACAGCGGCCTGCCCGATCCCGTGCCCGATGGCGCCATGCAGCACGATATCAACGATCTTCCCGATGACGTGCTCGTCTACCTGCTCGGCAGCCGCTATTGCGATACCGATCGTCTGGCCGATTTCGCCTGGAAGACGTTCTTCAAAACACCGCTCGGCTGGCCGCGCGTCCAGGCGATCCTCGATTTCACCCACAAGCGCATCGCCTTCGACTATCTGAAGGCCGACCCGCTGCGCACCGCCTTCGGCGGCTTTACCGACCGCACGGGCGTGTGCCGCGACTTCGCCCATCTCGCCATCACGCTCTGCCGCTGCATGAACATTCCGGCGCGCTACTGCACCGGCTATCTCGGCGATATCGGCGTGCCCAAGGATCCGAACCCGATGGATTTCAGCGCCTGGTTCGAGGTTTATCTCAGCGGCCGCTGGTACACTGTCGACGCCCGCCACAATACCCCGCGCATCGGCCGCATCCTGATCGCCACCGGCCGCGACGCCACCGACGTCGCCATGTCGACGGCTTTCGGCCCCGCTGTTTTGAAGCGCTTCGAAGTGATCACGGACGAGATGCCGGTTTGAGACGTGGGAAAGCGGGGAAATTCCACCATGCGGACCCTCCCCCGCCATAAGACGCAACGATCAGGCCTTGCGTCGCTTTAATGGCGTCCCCTTGCAATTTCCATTACCCACGATAAGGTAATCAAAATTAAGGTAATCGTGATTAAGGTAATCGTAATTACAGTGGGTGGATTGAATGGAGTTTCTAGGTCGCGAGCGCGAACTTCAGTTGGTGAGAAGCGAGCTGGATTCCTCAAGGCCATCCCTCGTCATCTTGTTTGGCCGGCGCCGCATCGGCAAGTCGAGATTCCTGCGTGAAATCGCCAAAGGCCGTAACGAAATCTACTTTCAGGCGACACGCGTCTCATCGCTTCTTAACCTGGAGCAATTCAAAGCCGAAGTCGGAAAAACGATTGGTTTCAAGCCACAACTCAACGCTCTGTCCAGTTGGGAGGGCGTCCTCCACTATGTGGCGGAGCGTGCAGCAGAACACCCGGGCCTGATCGTCACGATCGATGAGTTTCCATACCTTCTCGATGACGAGCCCGCGCTACCTTCCATTCTTCAAAAATTCTGGGACTCTGATGCGCTCAGCCAAGGAGCCATGAAGCTGATCCTCTGCGGTTCCGCCATCTCTCAAATGGAAGAATTGTTGGCCGAGCGGAATCCTCTTTACGGGCGCAAGACCTTGTCGCTGGACATGAAGCCGCTGCCTTTGAGTGACGTTGCCAGATTTTTCCCGGAATACGGGGCTGAAGACATCATCAAGGCTTATGCGATTTTCGGCGGCATTCCCTACTATCTCCAACTCTGCAACCCGAACGCGCCCCTTAGGAGCAACGTCGTCAATTTGCTGTTGACCGAGACGGGCACACTGATTGACGAACCGAACACGCTGTTACAAACCGAGCTTAGGGAACCGAGCTTTTACTCCAGCATCCTGGCGGCCGTTGCCGATGGCTGTAACAGCAAATCGGAGATCGCAAATCGACTGGGCGCCAAAGCAGACAGCATCGGACCCTATATGGCAAAATTGCTGGTCCTTGATCTTATCAGCAATGCCAAGTCGTTGGATGCAGATGAGAAGGGCCGAAACCGGCGCTATCGCGTCGCAGACAGCCTGATTTCCTTCTGGCATCGCTTCGTGCGCCCGAACCTGACTGCGATCAGCAGCGGTTTTGGCGCAGACGTTTATGACCGTGTCGTGGAGCCTCGGTTTTCAGAATACATGGGCATCGAATTCGAAGCGATCGCGCTGGAATATGCCAGACTCCACATTCAGGAAGTACTCGGAGTCCCTGCCCAGGAAGTCGGTCAGATCTGGGGCCATTCCGATTTTGACATCGATGTCGCCGGCAGATTGCTGGACGGTGCATTCTTCTATGGGGAGTGCAAATGGAGGTCGAGCGCGATCGACCTTGGCCATGTAAGGCTGTTACGCGAGCGATCCGAAAAGACATCTTACGGAAAAGGTGCCGCCGACAAGCATTTCCTGTTCTTCAGCAGAACGGGTTTTTCGAGCGATCTCACCGAGTTGGAAAAAGACGAAAAGCAACTTCATCTGCTCACCCCCGAAACCCTGGTGAGACCGCGCGGGTAGCTCCAGGTTCGCCCCGCAGCGTCTTGCAATAGTCCTCACTCGTCAAAAGGCGCCTGCGCAACAAGATCGACGGACGACATAGGAACCGCATAACCGGGCACGAGACGTTCGCCGAAATCGCGGACGAAATTGTCATAGGTCGTTTCCGGCCGCGTCCTGGCGATGTGGCAGAAACAGCCGGTCATCTTCTTCTTCATGCCGAGCCGGGGAAATTCCGCGACGATCGCCCGCATCTCGGCCGCCGGAATGAGGCTGTGCTGGAAGCCGACGACATCGAGGCAGATGCCGGTCGTGCAAAGCGCAATCTCGGCCTCCTTGTAGAGACCGATCGATGGCGTCGAGTTGAGCGCAACCGCATCCCAGATCATCTGGGCGCGGCGCCGGTCAAGCCCGGCATCCACGGCAAAGCCGCGGGCGAGATCGGCGGCCTCCACCTCGAACCGGCGCGGCCCCGCAAACCGCTCGTTGAGGGTGATGTCATGCAGCAGCGTGCCGAGTGCCACGACTTCGCCGTCATGCTCGATCCCCTGCAACTGCGCCGTCCGCACCGCAAACAGCCAGGATCGCATCACGTGATTGAAGAGATAGGGCTCGCAGACCGACCGCGCATAGTCCACCGCCCGATCGATGACGGGTGTATCGGAGACGGAAATGCCGGCAACGATCCGTGTCTCTGTCGTGCTCATGATGCCAAAGCCTTCTTCTGATGCTGGAAGCAATCAGAGGAATAGGCCTGATCGAAATGCCTCGCCATCGAACGAAGGTTTGCCCATGGCATCAGGCGCGTCTTACGCCGCTGCCGCCTCGTCCGGCAGAGTGAAGATGAACCTAGTCCCGCGCGGCTCGTTCCCTTCCGCCCAAAGTTGCCCGCCATGCGCCTCGACGATCGAGCGGCAGATCGCAAGCCCCATGCCCATGCCCTGCTCCTTCGTCGTGAAGAACGGCTCGAAGATCTTGTCGGGAAATTCGATGCCGGCACCGCAGTCGCTGACTGCAACCCGTATCATGCCACCCTCCCTGCGAACGCGGACCTGAAGGACCCTGCTGTCGGGAACGGCCTCCATCGCGTCCATGCCGTTGCGCATGAGATTGATGACGACCTGCTGGATCTGCACCCGGTCAAAGGGAACGGGCAGAACAATATCCTTGCCGTCTATATCGATGCGAACGCCGCGCCGCACGGCCTCCTCGGCCAGCAGGTCGCCCGCTTCCGTGATCACCCGGCCGAGTGTGACGCAATCCCGCTTGTCTTCGGCGCGCTTGAACAGGGCCCGCACGCGCGTGACGACATCGCTTGCCGAATGCGCGCTGGCGATGATGCGCTCCAGCGTTTTCTGCGCCCGCTCGATATTCGGCGGCTCCGCCATCAGCCAGCGCTGGCAGGCGTCCGAAGAACTCAAAACGGCCGAGAGCGGCTGGTTCACCTCATGGGCGATGGAGGCCGAGAGTTCCGCGAGGCTGGCCGCCTGGCTGGCGCGCGCCAGGCTTTCCTGTGCTGCAAGCAGCTTCTCCTGCGCCCGCACCTCGCCGTCGATATCCAGGCAAACGACGTTCCATTGCACGATGGCGCCCTCGGCATCGCGCATCGGTGCCGCGCGCGTCTCCACCCAGCGATATTCGCCATCGAACCTGCGCAGGCGATGCCGGCGGGCATAAGGTTCGCCTGTTGCCAGCGCATGGGTATATTTCTCTTTCACCTGGGCCAGTTCGTCGGGATGCACGCCGGCATCCAGCGTGCCGGAAAGCCGGGATTTTCCCGTCCCGTCGAGTTCGTCGAGATCGTAGCCGAGGAAGTTGCGCAGTCTCTGGCTGCGGAAGATCGGCTCGCCATCCGGCGCGGCGCAATCGATCATCGCCGGCAGGGTTTCCACCAGTTGCCGCAGGAAGCGTTCGCTCTCGCGCAGGGCCTCCTGGGTGGTGACCAGGTCGTGGATATCGGTGCTGACGCCATACCATTGCAGGATGGCGCCTGAGGCGTCGCGCAGCGGTTCCGCCCGCGTCTCGGTCCAGCGGTAGCTGCCGTCGGCGCGGGCCTGTCGGTATCGCTGGACATAGGGTTCACCGGTGGCGAAGGAGTGGCGCACCGCCTGGCGCGCCGCCTCCCGGTCATCAGGATGGATGACGCTGAGCGACGGCGAGCCATCCTGCGCAGTGATGTCTTCAAGAGTGGCGCCCGTCACCTCGGTAAAGGGCTTGTTGACATAGGTCGGCCGTCCCTCGGCCGTTGTGGTCCAGATCAGCGCCGGCACGGTATCGACAAGCAATTGCAGCTGCCGCTCGCGTTCGCGAAGTGCAGCCTCCGTGCGCTTGTAGGCGTCGATATCGACAGTCACGCCATACCAACCGGTAATGCGCCCCTCGGTGTCGCGTGTCGGGCGCGCTGCCGCGCGGTGCCACACATAGGCGCCGTTGGCGCGCAGCACCCGGTATTCGAAATTCCAGTGCTCGCCCGTCCTCAACGCGTGGCGCAAGGTCTCGCCGGCCGCCTCGCTGTCGTCGGGATGCACGCCGCGCTGCCAGCCCTGCCGTCCGCCCTCGATGAAGGGCTTGTCGTCGAGAAGCAGGTTCAGGTCTTCGAGCACCATGGCGATCGAGGTCTGCGCCGTCGGCGTTGCATAGGTGAATTGCCCTGACGCGTCCAACGCCCAGGCGCCGCCATAGAGGTTTTCGATGGCGAGTGCGGCACGCACCGCCTCGCCAGTCTCGCCGAGTTCGCTCGCCGTCGTCCATCGCTCGTCCTGCCGCGCGACAGCCGGATCGACCTCGACGCTGGTGCCATATGTGGGCTCCACCCGGAATTCGACCCAGCGATAGCTGCCATCGGCCTGAAGCTTCCGGTAGCTGCTGACCTGGGGAATGCCGTGGAAGAAAGCCCGCGCCCGCGCCTGCTCCACCGTCGCCCTGTCATGCGGATGAACCTCTGCCATCGACGGCAGCGTATCGGATGCCGTCACACCGGCGGCAGAACCGCCGAGCTCATCAGCCGCAGGTTCGTTGTGCGGAGGCGCGATCTCGACATCGATGACCGTGCCGTACCATCCGGTGATAACGCCGTTGCCGTCGCGCAGCGGCTGTCCCGTGCTGCGTGTCCAGCCGTAACCGCCTCTCGGGCGCAGCATGCGGCTGTCCATGCTGTAATGCTCGCCCGTCTGCAGGCAGCGTCGCCACAGGGCTGCAGCAACCTCGTAATCGTCGGGATGGATCGCCCGCTTCCATCCGAATTCCTTATTGACGAGCGGTGCATTGAAGTCATCAAGGCCGAGACCGAGAAAGGCAAGCACGCTGGGCGTCACGTAGAGAAAAGCGCCGGCGGCATCCGTAGCCCAGGCAATACCCGTCAGCCGTTCCACCGATTTGGCTGCCCGCACCGGATCGGCGTCGGGCTTCTCCGGCGTGTTGGCTGAAACGACCGGGCCGAGACACAGCGAAAGCGCCAGGAAAGCCACCCACGACAGCGCGGCGTCGCGCATATCGGGATAAAGCGCAGCTGCCAGAAGCGCGCCGACGAGGGCGACCGCCAACGCCGCGTAAAGCAGCCGGGCAGCAACGCCTCGCCCATAGAGAAAAGCCGCGACGACAGGACCGAGCAGCCCGAGCGGCGACAATGTCAGCCACGACACGACCGCCCCGATGAGGCAGGCGATGACAGCAAGCCCCAGGCGTCGGTAGGAATCATCCGGCATCAGCATGCGTCCATCCCGCCATCAGGCACAGGCTGAAAACAATTGGCGGGCCGGCCGCTGGCGGCCATCGGCGTCCGGTCGCATGGAGGCATGGTTCGACCTGATCCCATCATGTCAGAAGATTGTTACACCCTGTCCCTGTCGAGGATAGCGCCACCGGCAACAATTGGAAGAGCGCCGGCGGTCGCAGGCATCGCGCCCATGTCGAGGACCGGTTCAGGCCCGCTTGAGGGCCGCGAGATCGCCGCTCTCCAGCGCCGGCAGATTGGCTTCGATCTTGTCGATCGGCCAGTCCCACCAGGCAAGTTCCAGGATCTCGGTGATGATCTCGACAGGATAGCGCATCCGGATGATGCTGGCCGGATTTCCGCCGACGACGGCATAGGGCGGCACATCCCGGGTGACGACCGATGAGGCAGCGACAATCGCGCCGGCGCCGATCCTGACACCCGGCATGATAACGGCATCGTGGCCGATCCAGACGTCATTCTCGACCACCGTATCCTTCACCGGCAGATCCTTGTAGCCGAAGGTTTCCGGCTTGAAGATGCGGAACGGATAGGTGGTGATGCCGCCCATCGGGTGGTTGGCCGAACTGGTAATGAAATAGCTGCCGCGGGCAATCTGCACGAACTTGCCGATGACAAGCCGCTCCCGGCAACTCCCCCCGAGATAGGGCGCGAGGATTTCGGCCGTCTCCTCCAGCTTTCCGTAATGCGTGAAATAGCTGTAATCGCCGATCTCCATGCGCGGATGATCGATGACATTCTTCAGGTACATCGTCGTCTTCGAAACCCTGCCATCGGGATGGGTGACGGGGAAGGCTAGATTTGCATCGAGAAGCGGCATGACAAGACCTTTGCGCAGACGGGATCCGGGAGCAGAATTCCCTATAGCCGATCCATCGGCAGGATCCAAAATTTCGCAAGCCGTCGGTCGAATTCCGCCCTCGCCGTTCGACCAGAAAATGAAGGAAGGCCAAGGCGGCCTCACCCTACCCCAGACAGGAGAAGCCCATGCCGCAATATCTGGTCGCCATCCACCTCCCCGACGATTACGACCCCTGCAAGGAAGACGAGGCGCTGCGCCACGATATCGATCTGCTGAACGAAGAAATGGTCGCCGCCGGCATCCGGACTTTCGTCGGCGGCCTGCAGCCGGTCAGCACGGCGATGTCGGTGCGGCGGAAGCCTGACGGCAAGCTGCTCGTCACCGACGGGCCGTATATCGAAACCAAGGAGCATATCGGCGGTTTCTGGGTGCTGGAGGCAGCCGATATGGAAGAGGCGCTCGCCTGGGGCCGAAAGGCCGCCATCGCCTGCCGGGCACCGGTCGAGGTGCGCCCGTTTCATTGAGCCAAATGCGATAGCGCCGCCTCAAAAGCAGCAAGGCATCAGTCTCGCGCGAGACCGTCGATATCAGCAGCAAGCTTCCTAAGATCCGCTGCGTAGAAGCCGGCAGCGTTGATACAGTTCGTCTCGAGGAGCTTCAGGCCCTCCTCCGTGCGGCAGATATCGACCACATAGGCCGACGCGTAGCCGGGATTGATATCCACCATGCGCTGCGCGAACGCGAGCGCGTCCTCATCGATCTCGTGACGGTGGATGACACGCGATCCATCCTTATAGAGCGAATAGGTGACGACCCGCCCTTGCACGACCCAGAGCCGCCATTCGCGCAGGATACGAACAGGTTTTGTCAGCATCAGCAGCGTATCGTGGCGCAACGATCCGTTTGGAATCTCATCTTCATCAAGCACCAGCACCCGTTCCGCCATACGGATGATCTCACCCGCGGTTTTCACATTGCCGGGCTCCTCCTTGCTGTCATCGACGGGCCGCAGGAACCATTCCGTCCCGTCATCGGCAAGACGCGCGGGCACATCGCGGAGGGTCATGAACAGGGCGTCGGCTCCATTGAGCAGGTAAGGGTGCCACGCCTCTTCCTGCACAAAAGGCCGCAGCTTCAACATGCCTGGCCAGTAGCCCTGGGCCTCCGCGTACCGCCACAGTGAATAGGCGCCGAACATGACCACGGCGCCGGGATCGGCAACGACAGGCTCGGGGATCAGCTCGCCGACGAAGGGAACGACCTTGTGCCACGTGTAGGAGATGCCGAGTTGGTCGAGCGCTTCGGCCAGCTTTCTGGTGTCGTCGAAATCCTGGAGAAGCCACTGCATCCGTTTCAACCCATTGTCGTCGCTTTGTGCCGGAGTAGCCGCGGCATCGCAACTGTGTCTTCGTCACGGTCAGGCACTTATTCGCGCGCGGGCAGGCATCGCCGCTTCGGACCATCCCCCTTCATCGCCCTCTCACATCCCGGTGCTAGCCCTAGAAAAGGGTGGCCCGGGCCATGGACGGAACCGCGCGCGCGCCTATCTGCCGCATCTGTAATCCAACAGGAGGGAAAGCCATGTCAGAACTTGTGGTGCTTGGTTTCGATACCGCCGACAAGGCGGATGCCGTGCTCAACCGGCTCGTCCAGCTTGAGAAGGAATATCTCGTCGATCTCGAAGATGCCGTCATCGCCGTGCGCGACGCCGGAGGCAAGGTGCGCCTGAAGCAGAGCGTCAACCTGACGGCTGCGGGCGCAACGAGCGGCGGCCTGTCGGGCGCGATCTGGGGCTCGCTCGTCGGCCTGCTCTTCCTCAATCCGCTGGCCGGCATGGTTCTCGGCGGCGCCTTCGGCGCAGGCTCCGGCGCGCTCGCGGGCTCGATGACCGATTACGGCATCGACGACGACCTCATCAAGAAGCTCGCCGACACCATCCCCGTCAACAGCTCCGCCCTGTTCCTGCTGCTGCGCAAGGTGCAGCCGGAAAAGGTACTGGCCGAATTCAAGGGCGAACACGCCACCATCCTGCGCTCTTCGCTCTCGCCGGAGCAGGAAGAGCAGCTGCGCAAGGCGCTCGCGACTGAGCCAGTGGCGACGCCGGCGGCCTGATCGATCGGCCAAAGGAACAGTGCCGGGCGTAAACTCCACGCCCGGCATATCCGGAGAAACCACAACTTCGCTCCAAGCTCGATAATATCCCGGATGTGATGGGTGTCCGGCGCAAACCGGACACCCATCACATCTGTTTTCAGCTAGCAATCCGCATCAATGCAGCGAGGCGCCGGCCGCCGCCCGCTCATCCTTGTCATGCAGCGCGAAACGATCCACCATGTCGGCGCTCGCCTTGTTGAAGCCGAGCACCTGCACATCGCTGCCCGCCTTGCGGAGCTTGAGGACCACCTTGTCGAGCGCACCGACGGCAGTGATGTCCCAGAGATGCGCGCCGCTGACATCGATGACGACCTTCCTGCCCGCATCGGCAAAGTCGAAGGCGCCGATGAAGCTTTCCGCCGAGGCGAAGAAGACCTGCCCTTCGACGCTATAGGTCACGACGCCGGTCTGGCTGTCCTCCCGCCTCGCAACGCTGAAGAGCCGCGCCACCTTGCTGGCAAAGAAGATGCCGGACAAAAGCACGCCCACCACGACGCCCTTGGAAAGATCCTGCGTCGCCAGCACGGTCGCAACCGTCGCCAGCATGACGATGGAGGATGTGCCGGGATGCCGCTTGAGATCGACGATCGATTTCCACGAGAACGTGCCGATCGACACCATGATCATCACGGCAACAAGCGCCGCCACCGGCACGATGCGCAGGATATCGTCGAGCACCAGAAGCAGCACCAGCAGGAAGGCGCCGGCCACGAAGGTCGAGAGACGCCCGCGCCCGCCCGAAGTCACGTTGATGACCGACTGGCCGATCATGGCGCAGCCGCCCATGCCGCCGAACAGCGCCGAGACGATATTGCCGGCACCCTGCCCCATGCATTCCTGGCTCTTGTTGCTCGGCGTATCCGTGAGATCGTCGACGATCTGCGCCGTCAGAAGCGATTCCAGCAGGCCAACGGCGGCAAGCGCCACCGAATAGGGAAAGATGATCCGCAGTGTTTCCCATGTCAGCGGCACCGCGGGCCAGGCAAACGGCGGCAGCGCCGTCGGCATCTCGCCGAGATCGGCCACCGTATGCACATGAATGCCGAAGCCTAGCGCGATGCAGGTCACGACGACGATGGCCACCAGCGGCGAAGGAATGGCCTTGGTCACGTAGGGAAAGAGATAGATCACGCCAAGCGCGATGGCGATCAGCAGATAGGTCACTTCGGGCACGCCGATCAGCTGCGGCAGCTGCGCCACGAAGATCAGGATCGCCAGCGAATTGACGAAGCCGGTCATGACCGAGCGCGACACGAACCGCATCAGCCGCCCGAGCTTCAGGGCGCCGGCAATGATCTGCAGCACACCCATCAGAATGGTCGCCGCAAACAGATACTGGATGCCATGATCCCGCACCAGCGGCCCCATGAGCACGGCCGTAGACGCCGTCGCCGCCGAAATCATCGCCGGCCGTCCGCCGCAAAGCGCCGTCACACAGGCAATGGCGACAGAGGCAAACAGCCCGACCTTGGGATCGACCCCCGCAATGACAGAAAAGCCGACGGCCTCCGGTATCAGCGCAAGCGCCACGACAATGCCTGAGAGAATATCGGCACGAATGTTGGAGAACCACTCCAGACGGTAGTTTGAAAGAGATCGCATTTGAGAATTTTTCACAGTCGAAGGCAACGACCGGAGGGACCGGTCCTGGGAGGTAAGGTTGCGTTCACGTGTTGTCTGGCGGATCGGCGGCCAGAAGAGCCACCCGGGGTTTCACCGGGTCCTTGTGGATGGGCGTTGGTAGCGGAGATTGTGGGGGGATGCAATGGTCTCCGCGTCTCCATAGAAGAGCTGGCCGTGCATCTTGGCTACGGCACTGTCATCGTTTGCAATGCAATTGACACAGATCTTACCGAGGCGCTTTTCGTAAAACAAAGATTTCTAAAACATCTCGAGAAATGGCAGCAAAAGTATTTGTCCGGGCTTACAAAATGACTACTCAGACTTCGGCGGCAGCAGATGGATCATCTCCATTTCCTCAAAGAGTTACCCCCTAACCTTAATCACCTCCCCCACCGGCGCCTCCAGCCTGAACTCAAACCCTGCCGCCTCATATCCCAGCACCGCCGTCCCCTGAAACGACGCCGGCAGCAGCCGTCCAATCATCCGCGTCCCGAACCCCTCGCGCGCCGGCGCGCTGATTTCCGGTCCGCCGCTCTCCCGCCATTCCAGGGTGAATTGCCGCTCGCCGTCAGCCGCCGTCGTCACATCCCAGCTGAGGTCCACCCTGCCGGTCTCATTGCTCAGCGAGCCATATTTCAGGCTGTTGGTCGCAAGCTCGTGCAGCGTCAGCGTCAGCATCAGCGCCTGCTGCGGCGCGAGGTCGAGATCGGGGCCCGATATGCGGATGCGCTCGCTGAAATCGCCGACCGAGATCAGCGCTGCCTGCCCCAGGCTGTGCAGCCTGGCATCCGCCCAGGCGGTTTCCGTCAGGATATCGGTCGCCCGCCCCAGCGAGATCAGCCGGGCGCTGTAGGTTTCGGCGGCCTCTGCCAGGTTGTCGGCCTGGCGGAAGGTCTGGTTGGCGATCGATTGCACCAGGCTCAGCACATTCTTCAGCCGGTGGCCGAGCTCGTGATTCAACAACTGCTGCTGCTCGCGAGCCTTCACCCGTCCGCTGATATCGGTCGCCATGCCGAACCATTCGATGATATCGCCATAGCGGTCGAACACCGGAATGGCGCGCGAGAAGGTCCAGCCCACCTCGCCATTCGCCTGCTTCACGCGATGTTCGAGCTCGAAGGGGCGTCGCTCGCGGATGGCGCTGGCTATTGCCATGCGCAGATGCGCCTGATCCTCGGGAAAGACATAATCTTCTATCCAGCGCAGGGTCGGCCCCTCGACAGCGGAGAGGAAGCCGCGCCCGTCGAGCTGGTGCATTTCCTGCCAGTCAGCGCTCATGCGGTAGACGACGTCGGAGCTGGCATTGATCAGCGCCCGCGTGCGCTCCTCGCTGTGCCGCAGCGCCTCTTCCGCCCGCCTGCGCGTGGTGATGTTCTGCATCACGGCAAGCAGCTGGCCCGCCTTTCCGCCGAGCCGCGAGACGAACATTTCCAGCACCATGCCCTGCGGCTGCGATTCCCGCTCGAAGCGGAGGGGCTCGCCCGTTGCAAGAACCCGGTCGTAGTCGTCGTACCAGTCCTCCACCTCGTCGGGGAAAAATTCGCGGATGGTGCGGCCGCTGAGATCGGCCACGCCGAACATCGCCTGCATCGCCTTGTTCATGGCGATATAGCGATAGTCGCGCCGCCCGTCGGCGCCGACAGGCAGGCGCTCGATGATGCAGGCGCCTTCGTCGATGGAGTTGAACAGCGTCCGGTATTGCGCCTCGCTGTCATGCAGCGCCTCCGCAACCTGCTTCCTGTCCTTGATATCGCGGAAGATGACGGCGACCTGCCGCTTCTCCGGTTCGCCGATGCGGAAGGCGTGGACCTCGTACCAGCGGCCGAGCGCCTCGGCCTGATGCTCGAACCGGGCGGACTCCCCGGTCAGCGCGATCCTGCCGTAGATATCGAACCAGCGCTGCTCATGCCCGGGTGCAAGCGCGCGCATCGTTTGGCCGGTGGCATTGGCCAGCCCCGTCTGCCGCTCGAAGGCCGGGTTGGTCAGCAGGAAACGATAGTCATGGGGCCGGCCCTCGTGATCGAAAAGCACCTCGATCGTGCAGAAACCGTCATCGATGGCATCGAAGAGGATCCTGTAGTGCTGTTCGCTGTCGATATCGTCTTTCCCCGCCCGTCCGGCGCCGTCTGCTTCAATGTCCATCCAATCCACTTCCCGCTCGCAAGGCGCATCTTCCCGCGCGCCCCCTTGCGTAAACCCGTCCGCAAGATGGGCGCAAGCACGATAACCATCCCTTCCGCGACAGAAATTAGCGCTCGGCAGATCATTTCAAGAGAGGGGAAGCGGGGTCCGCTCTAGAGAAAGCTCGCCTGAAAGGACGTCGCCGTCAGCGAAACATGCGCCTCCAGCGGTGGGCCGCCTTGTCATAGGCCCGGCCGGCAAGGTCATCGGCAAGCATCGCGAAATAGTCCGCAATGATCAAAGCGTTCTCTTCGTCTGTCCAGTCTATGCCCGCCATATCGCCCTACGGTATCAGCGCCAGCACCGGCGTCGCCGAGACCAGCACCGCCTCCTCCACCTTTCCCGCCGGCGAAACCACCCTGGCCTCGCCGGTCTTGCGGGCGCGGTCGAGCTTGGCGAGGATCTGCTTGCCGCCGACAAGGCCACAGATCGAAAGCGCGCCGATCGCGCCGGGCTCGATGCCATCGGTCGGTGCGAAGAACAGCACGGCATCGTCCCAGATCGACAGCGCGCCGGAGGAGGCCCGCACCTGGGCGGCGATGATCCGGCGGTTGCGGCCGGCGCCGATCGCGAGCTGGGCCTTGTCGAACACCGCCTGCGGCAAGGGCTGCGGCTCGGAAAGCGGGCGCACCTCGCCATCCTCGCCGATGGTGGCAGAGAGCAGGATCTTCGGCCCTTCGCTGTCCTGCGCAATTCCCGCATGGCGCATGACCTCGGTCACGGTTACGCCGAGAAAGGACCCGATCTCGGCCGCCTCCTCCATGGTCATCTTGCGCTTGCCGGAGAAGGTGCGGGAAACAGCGGAGGCATCCTTGCCGAGATGGCGGGCGAGCGCGCGCAGCGACTGCCCCCTATCCTCCAGCTGGTTGTGAAACCAGGCGCCATCGATCTCGGCCATCCGCGTCCCCATGCACATATGCATCGTTGCTGATTTGTTGCAAAAAACGCAACGGCACGCAAGCAACCGCACCGGGCTTTTTACCGTCAACCTTTGACATGGTTGATCTGCTCCAGTTGCATCACCGCTTGCCTTTTGCGCCGAATACCTCTCCGCCAGGACCGAAATACAAAAGATAGGTATTTTTTCCTATTTCGATTGACGTTGTGATTTCGACAACATAATCTCAACTTAGACAACAAGAGACGCATGGGACAGGTGGATCAGAATGGCAGAGGCCCGAACGCCCCGGCAGAAAGCCGCCGCCCAATTCGCGCTGATGCCGGCTGAGCTCGCAGCCGAGCCCGGTCTCGCCCCCTCGGACATGATGGCGGAGGAGGACGATGCGTAAGGAGCCTCTGTCCATGCTGGCGCAATCGGAGCTGATCGATGCGCTGGTCGGGCGCTGTGTCATGCGCGGCGGCGAAGCGGCGGGTGAAACGCTGCTCAAGATCGATGGCGATGATGTCGACGACCTCGTGCATCTCGCAAACCGGCTGCGCCGGCTTGCCCTCTTCGAAGACCGCATCCGCGCGATGGTGATGGCCCAGTCTTAGGCCGTCAGAAGCGCCGAACACCAATTCGCAACGTCACAGAAGCCCGGAAGTGAAGCCTGGAAATACAGTGAGGACCGATATGCAGACCATCACGACACGTTCAGCCGCAAAAGCCCCCATCTCGCAAAGCACTGGCCCGCAAACCACTGGCCCGCTCTCCATCACCAAGCCCCTGCTCTGCCCCTGCTGCAAGCAGCCGGTCACCATTCCCGCGCCGGAGATCGTCATCGATCATTATGGCATCACGCCGATGGAAGGCCGCATCTTCGCGGCGGTCTGGAAGGGCAAGGGCCTGCCCGTCATCACCGAGCGCATCTTCACCGCCATGTATATCGACGATCCCGATGGCGGCCCGTCGCCGGACAGGATGTACCTCGCCTTCAAGGTCGCGCTTTGCCATCTGCGCCAGAAGCTGGAAGGCTCCGGCATCGGCATTGCCAATGTCGGCTATCGCCGCGGCTACCGACTGGTGCTCGAAGGCAGGTTTCCGAGCACCGCTTCGCGTTAAAATCCCCGCCCGAGACGTGAAATGACCATGGCCGCCGCCCGCACTGGGCCGGCCATGTTGCGATAACAACAACATTCCTTGCAAGAGCCGCAACATGCCTTCAAATGTCGAACGGCTTCGCCGCGATGTGTCGCTGTCTGAGACGGCGGCGCATTATGGCTGCAGGCTGCAAAGGAACGGGCATGAACACATAGCCTGCTGCCCCTTCCATGCCGACGAAACGCCCTCCTTCACCATCTTCAGAGGGCAGGATGGCATCGAGCGCTTCCATTGCTTCGGCTGCGAGGCCGGCGGCGATGTCCTGGATTTCGTGCGGCAGATCAAGGGCGTCGATCTCGCCGAAGCGATCCGTATCCTCGAGGGCGTCAGCCGTCCCGATGGCGTCGGCCATATCAGGCCGAACAACGCCCCGCGCGCCCGGCAAGTGCGCGATGCCTATGAAGGCATCACCCCCCTCACACCTCCATCAAAGCCGCTCAAGTCGGGCGCCCGCATCCGCCTCTATAATCCCAAGCGCCAGGGCGATCGCTTCGAATGGGGCTCCTTTGCTCCGTCGATGGTGTTTCCCTATCGCCAGGCCGATGGCGCGCTGATCGGCTATGTGCTGCGCCGAGATCTCGCCGATGGGGCCAAGGAAACGCCGATGGTCATGTTTGTCCGTCTGCCCGACGGCAAGGAGACCTGGTGCCGCTACCCCTTCCCCAAGCCACGTCCGCTCTATGGCCTCGAAAGCCTCGGCGAGACGAAACAGGTGATCGTCGTCGAGGGCGAGAAATGCCGCGACCGGCTAGCGGAAAAGTCCGGCCGCACCGTGCTTTCCTGGGCCGGCGGCACGCAGGGCGTCAAACACACGGACTGGTCGCCGCTGTCAGGCCGCGATGTGGTGATCTGGCCGGATTTCGATGCGCCCGGCCTTTCGGCGGCAGACGAGATCGCCGCCATCCTCTCCGCCCTCGGGGCGCGCGTGCGCCTCGCGGGCTTTGCCGATGCCGCGGCTGCCTCGAAGATCGAGCATTTCACCTTCGGCGACTGGCAGGAAGGCAGCCTTCCCGCTCGCGGCTGGGATAGTGCCGACGCCGTCGATGCCGGCTGGACGCGCCTGGATCTCGATGCCTTCATGCGCGCCACCATCCGCCGCTACGCCCCACCGCCGGTCGAGCCGCCGCCGCGAGCGCCGGAACAGGTCAAAACCAGCCCGAAAGAGCCGCCGCCGGGTATCGATGGCATGGACCGCATGCCGGAATGGTTTCCAAGCCAGCCCTTCGGCTCCGAAGTCTGGCTGGCGCGCATTTTCAACGAGCATCTGGCGCAAGCCTGCGGCGGGCGGATCGTCCGCGCCGATGGCAAATTCTGGGCCTATGGCCCCTCGGCCTGGCGCCCTATCCCCGAGCAGAAGCTCCGCCTTGCCATCCATGCCTTCGACGCAATCGGCATCGGCCAGAAGGAAAAGCCGCTGAAGCTCGGCCGGCACATGATCGACGGCATCGTCAACGAGTTCGGCACGCGCACGGCCGATGCCGGTTTCTTCGGCAATCCCGTCATCGGCGTCAACGCGCTGAACTGCACCGTCACCCTCAACGAGGCCGGCAAGGTCCTCTGCCGCCCGCATGACCCGGACGACCGTTTCCGCTTCACCATATCAGCCGACTACACCTTGCCCACCGAAGGCCACCTGCCTGAGGGCTCGCTGCTGCACCGGCTGCTGCACGGCGCCTTCCACGGCGACCCCGACGCCGCCGACAAGATCGACCTCGTTGCAGAAATGCTGGGTGCCGCCGCCTTCGGCCTTGCCACCCGCATCCGTCAGCCGAAGGCCTTCATCCTGCTCGGCGAGACCGCGAGCAACGGCAAATCCACCATCGCCTCGCTATTCCGCGCTCTGCTGCCGGAAGGTTCCGTCTCCTCCATCTCGCCCGCCTTCTTCAATGATGAAAAGCGCATCATCAATCTCGCCGGCAAGGCCGCGAACGTCGCCGACGAGCTGAGTGCGGCGGCCATATCAGGCGAGGAATTCAAGGCCGCCGTCACCGGCAACCCGATCGAAGGCCGTAGCCTCTACAAGGATGTCGAAAGCTTCACCCCCCGCGCCCTGCATTGCTTCACCACCAACACGCTCCCCCGCTTCAACGGCGGCATCGACCGGGGCCTGCGCCGCCGCCTCGTCGTCATCCAGTTCAACCGCAGCATTCCCGACCATGAGGTCATCCCCGATATTGCCGAGCGCATCGCCGAGGAAGAGCTTGAACTGCTGCTCGGCCTTGCCGTGTCCGGCGCCCAGCGGCTGAAGCAGAATGGCGGCTACACCATGCCCGAAAGCTCCAGGGACGCGCTGAATTCCTGGCTGCTGCTCGATCCGCTGAACGAATGGTTCGACATCCGCGTCGAACCCGCCGCGATGGAGCCCGCCGGCGGCTGGCTGCGCACCGCAAGGCTGTTTGAGGATTTCCGCAAATGGGCGATCGACCAGGGCTACCGCGAAAACTTCCTGCCGCCCGTCAACACCTTCTCCCAGCGCCTCAAATCCATGCCGGATGTGCGCCTTGCGCGGCTTGCGACCGGCATGATCGCCCAGGGCGTGACGCTGAAGGAAAGCGCGATGAACGCCACGGCCGGCTATGCCGATGTGTTCTGAAACGCGGGCATGGGAGGCGGCGGGGATGCAGTACTTTTTTTGAACCGCGTCGGAACTCGCCCGGCTGCCGGCCATTATCGAAGAAATGGAGTTCTTCCAATGCAGCTTTCCCTTATCGAGCCCGGCCACGCCTACGTATCGCGATATGACAGGCGCCGCCGCTATGTGCGGCAGGTGGAGGATGGCCAGGTTGCCTATCGGCAGTTCATATTCGGCATCCCGATTTACCGTTCGCAATCTCTCGACGCATTCGCGCACTGGGCGCATGAAGATGCGGAATTATCCGAGAAACGCTGGCTGGCGGCACCCGTCTGAAGCAGGCAAGTCGTTCCGGCACGCCATCAGCATGATGCGGCGGCCTTTCGATCAACGGCGTTTCAGCCTCAAGCCGACAAGAAGAAGTGAATTGAAAAGAAATAGCATGTCACGCCAGAATCTCGACCGCATATTGTTTGACCGCATCTGGCATCTCGGAGCCCAGGCTGTGAAGGATGATCGCCTGTCGACACTCGCCTATGCGACCGTCACCAAGCCCACCCTGGAAGAATATCAGGACAGTCGCGGCTCCTTGCAGGCAGATCTCATAAAGGTCATCCAGCTCGGCATTCTGAAGCTTCGTGAGAGAGGTGAACTGCAGGAGCCTTAAAACCGGCGCCTTCTAACGTATCGTCCGAAAATCGGGATCGATTTTCAAAAAGCCTGATTTGCGATGACCACATGCGCAAAACAAAGACTTAAAGCGTGACAAGCGGATCTGGATCGCGACACGCTTTAGGGCGCGGCTGCAGCGCCCGATCACAATCAGAGATCAGATCGGAAAACACGTGCGCCAGATCAAGCCCGCAAACGAACTGACAAGAGATCAACGCTTGGCGGCTCTGCTGTTGTTGAGCGAAACCCTGCACTTTTCCGCCCTCGTGGCAAAAGGCAACGGTGATCGCCTGTCAACCGTCATGGAAGAGCTTGCCGGCCGCCTCTTCCGCGATCGCGAAAAAATCGCCTCCTCTTCGTTTGCGACATCAGACGCAATCGTCAAAGAGGCCCTCGACATGCTGGCAAGATTCAAGATGGCCAATCCCGAGGTCAGTAGCACCAGACATTGATGTCTTCAGGCAATACGCCGATCGGCATCAACTGCCAGGCCGGTCGAGCGAATTGCCCCGCCTTGCACAGCCATTTCCGATGCGATTCCACACCTGCGAACCGTCCCTTAGCCTTATTTGATTAGGCTTCATTTCGGAACGATGTCTCTCGCGGGTGGTTCTTTTACAGGCCGTCAAAAGCCGGCCGCCGCGCCCCTCTCTGTTCTCCTGTAACGGAGGCGGCGGTCACTCCTCCCGTCCTCATGCAACAGGCACAACTGTTGCCGTCAGATCTTGTCGCGATCCATCGAAAAGGACCCGCGGCATGACCAGCGCAAATTTCCCCGAATGCCTCTCCATCACGCTCGCATCCGAAGGCGGCCTCTCCCTGGAGCGCACCGACCCCGGCAACTGGACCGGCGGCAAGATCGGCAAGGGCACGCTGAAAGGCACCAAATACGGCATCTCGGCGGCCGCCTTCCCCGATCTCGACATCCGCAACCTGACGCTCGACGACGTCCAGCCGATCTACAAGGCCAGATACTGGGACGAAATCGGTGGCGACACGCTGCCTGATGGTTTCGACCTCGCCATCTTCGACTATGCCGTCAACTCCGGCTCCGCCCGCGCCCTGCGCGACGCCCAGACCGTGATCGGCGCTCCCGCCGACGGCAAATTCGGCCCCATCACCCGCGCCAAAGCCGCAACCGCCGGCACAAGGGAAATCAAAGCCCTCTGCGCAAGGCGGCTGAGCTTCATGCAAAGCCTGGCGATCTGGAAAACCTACGGCAAAGGCTGGTCGGCCCGCGTGGCAAGGATCGAGGTGAAGGCCGTGGCGATGTTCCTGCGCAGCCAGCCGGGCGTGAACGCCAAGGCCGCCCTGGCGGATGAGGCAAGCAAGGCCGAGAAGGCTGCCGGCACGCTGCGGAAGGCAGGTGCGGCAATTGCGGTGTCGGCATCGGGTGGGGCCGGAACGGGTGCGGCGCTGCCGGCGGAGGCGAATCTGTGGGTGCTTGGTGGGGTAATGGTGGCCGGGCTCGCGGTTGCGGGTGTGCTCGTGGTGAAGGCGGTGCGGGAAAAGGAGCGTGCGCAGGCATATCGGGAGGCGATGGTCGGGGGCTAGCGGGCGGAGGCCAGCTTGCCCCCCTGTGAAGAAGCCGCCCTCGTGTCAGTCCTCTGGCCCGCTTGCCGGATCGGTGCGCCAGGTGAAATGTCTGACATGGTCCAGAAATGCACGCATAGCCGCGCTCGGGAGCCGCCGGTTCGGATAATAGAGAAACCAGCTTGGCAAAACCGGACTCCAATCGGGAAGGAGCTCCATCAGCTTTCCTTCCTGGATATACGGTCTCGCGTAGTCGTCAAATACGTGCGCTATTCCCATGCCGGCCAGGGCGGCCTGAAGCTCGTTAGCGGCCGAACTCAGTGTCAGACGCCCCGCAGGCGTTATCTCCATCAGATCGTCTGCACGGGAGAACCTCCACGATACCAGGGTGCCGCCTGGAAACCGGCGCTGGATACAGTCGTGGCCGACAAGATCGTGCGGTGTCAGCGGCCTTCCGAACCGTTCGACATAGTCAGGGGAAGCCACGATCGTGTAACGAAGCGACGGCCCCAGGGGGATTGCGATCATATCCTGTGCCAGTTGCTTACCGAACCGGACGCCTGCGTCGAAACCAAGTTCCACAATGTCGACGATCGCAGCATCGCTGATCACCTCGATCTTCACCGCTGGATATTTTTGCATGAAATCAAACAGTAACGGACATAGGACATGATCGACGGCCGGAGCCGGCGCATTGATTTTCAATGTGCCGGACGGGCTTGCTCGAAGATCGTCCACTTCTCTGATCGCGAGCTTGATGTCACTCAATGCCGGAGCGAGGCGCTCGAGCAGGCGCTGGCCTGCTTCGGTGGGGTACACGCTTCTTGTCGTCCGATTGAGCAGTCGTATCCCCAGGACCTCTTCGAGTGAGTTGATCGTCTGGCTTAAAGCTGAAGACGAGACGCCACGTTCAGCCGCCGCGGCACGGAAGCCGCCGCATCGCACGATCGAGGCGAATACATCGAAACTGTCCAGCCGCAATTGGCTCATTGCGAAGCAGTCCTTATCAAGCCAGGTAGGTTTACATATCTTATCAGCGCGATGTCTGTGTGTCATCTCAGAAGGACATCCACCGGCACTCGACCGGATGGACGATGATCGGCAACCAACCGCTGTTGGGACTCGCGGCTGTTCTGCGAGCTGCTTCAGCAATGACTGCGAAGGATGCACACATGAACGCTTTCACGCTGAACAGGCGCGCCGTAATGCTGAGTGCGGTGATTGGCGCCACGAGTACATTTCTTGGTGGCGCCGCCGGTGTGGTTCAGGCCCAAACGAAGACACCAGGCTCTGGCAACATAGGCCACTACCGGTTTCGCGTCGGCGAAATCACGGCAACGGTTTTGAGTGATGGCGTCATCGGTGGCCCTCCGAGGATCTATGCCAGTGATGCACCGGAAGCAGAGCTTCAGGAGGTGTTGCGTCGCGCCTTTCTTCCCACCGACCATCTGACGCTCAACCTGATACGCTGCTCATCGAAAATGCGGGCCGCCGCATCCTCATCGAAGCAGGAGCAGGCGGCACGATGGGACCGAACGCAGGTCGCATTTTTGCCAATCTGGCAGCAATCGGTCTAGATCCGGCAGATATCGACGTCGTGGTCGTCTCGCACACACATCCCGACCATGTGGGTAACCTTCGAACTGCCGACGGCACAATGGCTTTCCCCAGAGCAACTGTTTTCGTGCCACGCGCCGACTGGGAATTCTTCGTCCGCAACGATCCCGATCTGTCATATATGCCGGTACCCGAGGATTTCCGCGTTCGCTTTGGTGCGGCCATCAAGCATAGTCTCGAGCCTTATGCCAAAGACGTTGAGCTCTACGAGGCTGGCGCCGAAATCGTGCCGGGGCTCAGCACGATCGCAGCGTTTGGCCACACACCAGGAATGGCAAACTTCATCGTTCATTCAGGCAATGATCAGCTGCTGCTGACGGCAGACCTCGCCTACCATCCCGTTGTCAATGTCGACAATCCGTGGCGACCCGGCCCCGATAGGGACAAAAACGCAGCGCTTGCCTCCCGTCGACGGATTTTCGATATGGCTGCCGCCGACAGGATCCCGGTCCTTGGCTTCCACTACCCCTTCCCTGGTCTTGGTCGCATGCTGAAGACCGATGGCGGATACGCCTGGGTTCCCGCCAACTGGCAGTTCTGACGCTTCAGCTTCGAGAACGGAGCTACGTTACGAACGCCCGCCGAAAGCCGATTTCCACGATATCGGTGACTGGAACGTCTCGCCCGCTGCCACACGCGCGTCATGCGGGCGATACGGTTTTCAACCGCCTATAGAAGAAATCAAGGAGCGCAAAGAATAGAATTCCCGCAGAGCGAGAATCAAAATAAAGATGCGGTGCCTATTACAGCACAAGACGCTGTCATCAGCTTATTTGAGGGATAATCATGCGCGCCCATATTGCAATGACATTGATTGCCACCGCACTTCTGGCCGGCTGTGCGCCGACCGAGAAGCAGTTTGATGCCGCCATCACGGTGCTTCAGGGCAGCGAGCGAGCGAGAAACGACCTTCTTGACGATTGCATCAGGCGCCTGAGCTTTTCCGACAAGAAGACGCATCACAACGCTGCGGTCGTGATGAACGTGGCGGACAAGGACGCTCCGAAGGTTGCCTGCAGCCGATACACGAAAGCGCTCGTCTCCGGCCGCGCCAACTATCAGGATCTGCTCGACATTCAAAATAAGCGCTACACTCCGAAACTCGTCAAGATCTTCCAGGGCCGCTGAGGCGCGCGACGCATCCAGCGTCTTTTCGTGCCCGCCCTTGCCGATGGCAGGGCGGGCACAGACAGCAAGACCCCGGAAAGCAGCAGGGCAATGCTTCTCGTTGCGGGAAAGCCGCGCCCTGCAAGATCCGCTCCTGCGGCAGCTACCTTCCGTCGCGAGGTCGATATCGGGCGGTAAAACGCTCCCAGCGGCAGCGCTCAGCCACTCCATGACATGGCAGTCCTCGCCCAGTCGCCGCGCTGCGCCTCTGGCACGGGATCTATTGCGTTGAGCCTCATCGTTATCGAGCAAGCCTCTTCGTCGCTGAGTTCGGAGAGTTTCGTCAGCTTGCGCGCCTCCTCTACGGTCACACCCAGGTGCTGTGTAATCATTTGCAAGATGTCCTGCGCGGTCATCTTCACCGCCGTGGGCGGACGCGTCTTCCCGTCCTCATAAGCCAGGCGTTTGGCTTCCAGATATTGGAAGTAGCGCTCTTTCACCTGCGGAATGGCCTGGGCGCTCTGTGACATCCTCGAGTTCACCAATTCCTTGCAGCCCCGCGGATAGTAGCGGGCAAGAGCCTCATTGAGCTCACCAGTCTTCTTCAAGACATCGATCGCAATTGCATCGCTTGCCCGCGACAGCGCAGGATTGCCGTATTTGGCCACCATTGCCGCCGCTTGTGCTCGCGGATCGAGCTTGCCTCCAGAGGCTTCGGTCTTGGCAAGCAACTGCCGCGTTTCATCCTCGTGATCCATGAAGACCGCGTGAACGAAAGGATTGATACCGGCGAGAACCTGCATCTCCTTTTCGAAGGAGCCAGCCTTCGGTTTTTGCGCGACCACACCCGGTATGGTCTTCGAATCTGCGGCAGGCTTTTGCTTCTGCGGGGATGGACCGAGCGAGAGCAACGCCCTGCCCCAGTCGCCCTGTCGCTCTTTCGGCGCAGCGCCTACGTTATAGAGCTTCTTTGCTATCGAGCACATGTCTTCGTCGCTCACACCGCTGGGGGCCTTCCTTGCCTTGTATATCTCGCCCCCAGTCATTCCCAGGTACCACTTCATGATGTGGTCTCGCTCCTTGCCGGACATCAACGGTACAGGAGCGCGGAACTTGCCGTCCTGATAGGCATAGGCTTTCGCTCTCAGATCAGCCATGCGACCGTTTCTGACTTCGGCAATGGAATACCAATCCCACATATTGCCGGTGAAGAAATACTCACAGCCTTCGGGATATTTTTCGGCCACAATCTCGGCAAGCGCGGCGGTCTTGTTCATGACCGAAATCACTGCACTGTCGCCTGCGCGCGCAAGGGCAGGAGTACCATATGTCGCGATCACCCCAGCAAGGATCTTCCGCTCCTCATACACATTCGCCCAGCCTTCCCCATAGACTTTCCGTGCCGCGTCCATGTGGTCCTGATAGATAGCCTGTAGGAGAGGATTGATCCTCCCCATGAATCGAACCACCCCCTCCAACGGCTCCTTCTCCGCATCTTGCGCAAATGCGCCTGATGCGGAGACCGTGATCGCCACCAACAGCAACAGTAATCTTTTCACGAAACCCCACCCCGAATAGTTGCAATACGTCTATGTCTGAAATTCCGGACCGTCCACGACCGGCTAGAAAAATGGTAAAAATATCAGGGGAATGCGCGCCATACTTTCGACAGCAGTGCCTTGGACATCCCGCAGCGTCAGCCGCCCCGCTGATATGGAGCGGCAGACGTTAGCCCGCCCGTTCGGTCATTCACACGGACAGACCCGAGAACTCAGCTGTCCAGCTTCAGCGCCAGCTGCTGCCCGCCAAAAACCTTCAGCACATGTTTATTGATCGGCCGCATCGCCTCGATACGGCGCTGTTCTTCCCGCCTGCGCGCTTCGTGGCGCTCGCGGTCGGCACGCAGCTGCGCCACAAAGGCCATGGCCTTGTCTGCTGCTCCTGAATAACTCGGGCTGGCTGCCATCGAACTCTCCATGAGAACGTTTATCTGTTCTCATTTTGTTCTCATTTCCGAAGAAGTCAAGCGCGCCTTTTTCGTTGGTTAAGAAAAGATTAAGAATCGGCGCAAGCAGGCTGCCGACATGCGCGTAGAGAAAGCGCCAAGTCTTTGACGCAGAAAACTATTCTCTTGTCTGGAGCCAGATCATGGCGAAAGACATGAGGCCGCAAAGGGTGGCGATCAGAAGCAGGTTGTCCATCGAAATCCTCCTATATGTGGCAAAAACGCGGCAGAAGGAATTTGGTTCAATTGTCCCTGTATTTCGTGGGTCGGTTCGCCCCTGGTGTCGATCTCGCTTTATCCCCATCTCTCCTGTATAAGCCCCTCGTCTCGGGAGCCCGCTCCATGACCGCGCCCGCTCTGGCGACCCATCGAGTGCCGCGCGACATCAGGCTCGTCCGTGATGGCAGAGCCGCGAGATAACCAGACGAAAGAAGATTTGAGATCATGACCACGGCAAAGACGGCTGCATCCGAAAACAACCAGCGCTACTTCAAGGCGCCGGTTTTTGCCGTTGCGCCCATGATCGACTGGACGGATCGCCACTGCCGTTATTTCCACCGCCAGATCAGCCGCAACGCCCTGCTCTATACGGAAATGGTCGTCGCCGACGCGATCATTCATGGCCCGCGCGAACGCCTGCTTTCGTTCGACGCCGCCGAACATCCCCTCGCCCTGCAGCTCGGCGGTTCGGATCCGGCTAAGCTCACCGAGGCCGTGCGTATTGCCGAGCCTTACGGTTACGACGAGATCAACCTCAATGTCGGCTGCCCGTCGGATCGCGTCCAGTCGGGCACCTTCGGCGCCTGCCTGATGCTCACGCCTGAGACGGTTGCCGAATGCGTCGCCGCCATGAAGAAGGTCGCAAACCTCCCGGTCACGGTCAAATGCCGCATCGGCGTCGATGAGCAGGAGCCGGAAGAGGCCCTGCCCACGCTGATGACCAGGGTGATCGATGCCGGAGCCGACGCAATCTGGATCCATGCCCGCAAGGCCTGGCTGAAAGGCCTCTCCCCGAAGGAAAACCGGGAGATCCCGCCGCTCGATTACGAGATCGTCTACCGCATGAAGGCCCGCTTTCCCGATGTTTTCATCGGCATCAATGGCGGCATCCAGACGCTGGATGAGGCAGAAGGCCACCTCGCCCATGTCGATGGCGTCATGCTCGGCCGCGCGGCCTATCAGAACGCCGCGATCCTTTCCGAGATCGACCAGCGCTTCTATGGCGCACCCGCCGCCGAGCCGGATTGGAACGATCTGCGCGACCGCATGATGGCCTATGCGGAGCGCCATATCGCCAATGGCGGTCGCCTGCAGCATATCGCCCGCCACATGGTCGGCCTCTTCACCGGCCTGCCGGGTGCCCGCCGCTACCGCCAGATCCTGTCGACCGATGCCGCAAAGCCGAATGCCGGCCCGGAAGTGATCGCCGCCGCCTTTGCCGCCGTCGATTTTGCGGGTAGCGCCGAAGCCGTCAGCGCCTGAACGGCATCAGGCATCGATCCGGACCATCAAAGCAGACATTTACCGACAGATCGGGCTTGCAGCCCGGTCCGTTTCCTTTCGACGTTTGAACGAAGTCGGGTTGAACACGTTTATAACGGTCCCCCCAGAAGACTAGGAAGGAAACACTCATGAAGAACCTCATCATCCTTGCAGCTGCCGCTTCCCTCGGTTTCGTACCCGTGGCCGAGGCCGCGAGCCAGCACAAGCAACCGAAACACGCCGCCCAGCAGGTCGCAAATGAGCCAAGGCAGCGTCTCGGCACACTTTCCTGCGAAGTCGCCGGCGGCGTCGGCATGATCATCGGCTCGAGCAAGGCGATCGACTGYCGCTTCAAGCAGAACACCGGCAGGGTCGAACACTATAGAGGCACGATCGGCAAGCTCGGTCTCGATGTCGGCGTCACGGGCAAATCCTATCTCAGCTGGATCGTCGTCAACACCGCGCCCACGCGCGTCGGTGATGGCGCTCTTGCCGGCACCTATGTCGGCGCTTCCGCCGGTGCTTCCGTCGGTGTCGGCCTCGGGGCAAATGCGCTGATCGGCGGAAATTCGAAGAATTTCGCATTGCAGCCGCTCAGCGGTGAAACCGGAAMCGGTGTGAATGTGGCCGCAGGCGTCTCCCGCCTCCAGTTGAAGGCCACGCGCTAACCCCTACAGGCGGCGGCCGACAGGTCGCCGCCGCTTCACGAAGTCGTTCGCGCCATCTGCAAGGAAACGATTGGCGTTTTCGCTACCGGCTGGCCGTGCAGGCACGATGAAGCGGACCGAATAACGCCGATCGCAGCCTGTCCAGTCGATCACAGACAAAACAGCTGCTCTCCCTGATCTTCACAATGGCGCGGTGGCGCCGTATTTTGCGCTGTCCGGCGGATATGTCGCAGCCCGGATGCGCACTGACGGACCGCGGCCCGCAAACAACCATCGTATGGGAGGATCGCCGACATGAAGGATGTCGTCGCGCTGGTAACCGGCGCAAGCCGCGGCGTCGGCCGCGGGATTGCGCTTGCATTGCTCGCCGAGGGCGCCACGGTGCATGTCACCGGAAGGACGCGCTCCGAGGCAGAAGCAACCGGGGGCAAACACGCGGGATCGCTGGAAGGGCTCGAGCTCGAGGCCGCGGATCTGCCCGGACGCGTCGTTCATCAGTGCGACCACAGCAACGACACCGAGACCGAGCGCGTGGCCGAAGAGATCAGAGCCGGCAACAGGCTGGACATTCTGGTCAACAATGCATAGCCCGGCTACGAAAACATGGTCGAGGATGGCGATTTTACCTGGCCTCGAGCCTTCTGGGAGCAGCCCGTCTGGCGGTGGGACGCAATGATCGGCACGGCCCTGAGGGCGGCTTTCATGATGTCTCGTGCAGTGGCGCCTGTCATGATCTCGGCGCAGCGTGGTCTGATCGTCAATATTTCATTCTGGGCAGCGCAATTCTACGACGGCAACGCAATCTATGGCATGGCCAAGGCCGCTGCCGACAAGATGGCCGCAGACTTCGCCCATGATCTGCGTCCGCACGATGTCGCCGCCGTCGCACTCTATCCCGGCCTGGTCCGCACCGAAGCCGTCATGCAGAACGCCGAATATTTCGACCTGTCCAACTCCGAATCCCCCAGGTTCATCGGCCACGTCATATCAGGACTCTGGCGGGACCCTGCGCTGATGTCGAAATCCGGGCAGGTCCTGGTCGCGGCGGAGCTGGGTCGGGAATACGATATTGCTGACGTCAACGGCTACAGACCTGTTCCCCTCACAGCGGCGGACTTTGCGAAAAGCTGAATTCGCGTCTGGCATTGCAGCCTCGAGCGGCATCCGCCAGTGATCATGGGAGCGGCAAACCAGACCGTGGATTAGGCCGCCACCAGCAGCAGCACATAAGCCACGACCGTCACCATCAGTCCCCGAAACGCGATCGTCACGAACCGGTATTTGCTGCGCGCGATATGCGAAAGAATGTCGGCATTTTCCACATACTGGTCGAAGAGATAGCGCTCGTCGCGCCGGATCGCCGCATCGAAGAAGACGTCGCGATGCCGCGGCCATGCGCCCCAGAACATCGATGTGGATTTATCGAGCCGCCGCGGCAGCACCACGAGGATGGCCGACAGAATCGAAAAGACCGAGGCTGTGGCCAGGAGGCCGGAGAAGAGAATGGCCTGCGGCGTGCCCTGCGCATAGCGCACCCAGGTGAAGACCGCCCTCACTTCGACGGAGCTCACAAGAAAGGCAAGCATGAACGTAAAGATATAAGCGGCTTTCTGATCCGATATCTTGATCTGATCATAGAATATGTCGTTGATTTTCTTGATATGGTCGAAATATCCCGAGCCGATATCATCCGTCGACGGAGAACTGGAGGGCAGCTCCGCATAATTTTCAAACTCGCTCAAAGGAAACCCCACCCCGCAATAGTGTTTCCCTAATAATACACTTGGTTGTGAAAGCAAGAACACGTGTGCATCCGACTTGACTTTTACACCGGTCTTGGCCAAACGGGAAAAAGATGCGGGGGTATCTGGGATGTCGGGGTCGAAGTCTTTTCTGTGCGCGGGATCCACTCTTGCGCTCATGTCAGCGTTACTTGCGTGTCCGGTTACAGCCGAGCCGCTGCAGCGCGCCACGCCGGCTGCAGGCTCCGTCATCGCCCGCAAGACCGGCGAGGAAGTGCGCTTCGTCGATGTCAGCAACTGGCGCGTCGTCGATCTCAACCAGGACCTTCTGGATGGTGACGTGCTGCGCACCAATGCCACCGGTCAGCTCGCCATCCTCTTTTCCGATCACACCCAGATCCGCCTCGGCCGCAATTCCGCGCTGCAGGTCAAGAAAATGTCTGCGACCGGCGACACGATCCTCAATCTGCAGTCCGGCACCATCTGGGCCCGCGCCCAGCGCGGCGGCCAGGGCCTGACGGTCGAGACACCAGCCGCCGCAGCCGCCATCCGCGGCACGGACTGGACGATGACCGTCGACGGCGCCCGAACCTCGATGATCGTGCTCGAAGGCCGCGTGGCGCTCAGCAACCCGCAGGGCAGCATCGAGGTGAACGAGGGCGAAGGCGCCGTCGCCACCATCGGCCAGGCGCCGCACAAGCTCATCAGCGTCAATCCGGATGATCGCGAGCAGATGCTCTTCTATCTGGACCTGCGCGACGGCTTCGGCCTGATGCCGACCTCGCCGCTGCGGGCCGACCGTATGGCCACCGAGCGCCGCCGCCTTCTGGCGCTGCCGCCCGAGCGCCGCAGCATAGAAGACTGGCTGGAACTTGCCGAGGTGCAAAGCGCCTTCGACGGGCGTCAGGCCGCAGCTGCAACGTTGCAAAATATCCGCAGCCGCAAGCTGACGGTCGCACAGCAGGCCCGCGTCGACCTGCTCGACGCCACCATTGCCGGCTCCGAAAAGCGCTATGGCGATGCCGCCAGGCTCTTCCAGAAGGCGCTGCCGCATCTCGACCCGACACGCCGAACCATGGCCCGATATGGCGGCTATTTCGCCCGGTCGCTCGCCGATCCCGCGCATGCCGAACCGCCTCCAGCCAACACCACCGGCCCCTATGGCGCGATCATGCAGGCCTATACGGCCGGCTTCCTGGAAAACCCGCGCGCAGCGCTCGAGATCATCAGGAAAGCGGAACAGCACTATCCAGATGACCCGACCCTGCCGGCAGTCCGCGCCCAGCTGGCGCAGCTCGTCGATGACCGTGAGCAGATGAAGGAAGCGATAGAACGCTCGCTGGCGCTCGACCCCGATCACCCGATGGCGCTCTCCGCCCGCGCCGGTTACAAGGCAGCCTATGAGAGCGACATCAACGGCGCGCTTGCGGACCTGAACCGCGCCATCGAGCTTGCGCCCGGCGCGTCGGGCACGCTGAATTCGCTCGGCCTGCTGCAGAGTTCGCGCGATGCCAATGGCGAAGCGGAAAAGGCCTTCAAGAAGGCGATCGAGCTAGACCCGCAGGATCCGCTGCTGCATGCCAACCTCTCGATCCTCTATCTCGATCAGGGGCGCATGAAGGAGGCCAAGCGCGAGATCGATACGGCAATCGCCCTCGACCCGTCCTTCGATATCGCCCTGCTTGCCCGCGGCCGTTACTACCTGCAGTCCGGCGAGCGCGACAAGGCGCTGGAGGATCTACTGGCGGCCAGCACCGCCAATCCGGCTCATTCGCAATCGCAGCTGATGCTTGCGGCCGCACACTATGAAAAGGGCGATCGCCTCCCCTCCGAGCAGGCCCTCGATAATGCCAACCGCCTGGATGATAACGATCCGGTCATCTCCGCCTTCCGCACCGCTGTCGATATCGACGACTACAATTCAGATGGCGCGATTGCCAACGCGCAGGAATTCCTGCGCCGCTCGCGCGCCCGCGGCGGCGATTTCAGCGGGCTCGGTGCCAATGCGAGCGCCGGCTCGACGCTGAACAACGCTTTCCGCCTTCAGGGCCTGGATGCCTGGGGCCGCTATTATGGCGATGCCGTCTTCGATCCCTTCAAAGGCAGCGGTTATATCGACCAGTCGATCAAGGGCAGCATCTTTCCTTTCGTCAACGCGACGAGCTTCAGCGATGACAACGTCATCCAGAACCGGAACAATGCGTCGAGCTACTCGTCCTTCATCCAGGGCCTGCTGCTCTCTCCCCACATGCTGTCCGGCCGTTCGCGCTCGGCATCGCTGTTCGATGTACCCTTCATCGAAGGCTCGCTCGGCGGCGGCATCAACAGCGTCGACGGCCACACGCGCCGCATCGGCGAAGCGGAAATCCAGGGCTATTCGAACGCGACGATCCCGATCAGCTTCTACGGCAACCTGACCTGGGAAGAGCTGGCGCTCGATGGCGATTACCGTGACTTCGGTGGATATACGACGGACAACAAGCTACTCACGGGCAATGCGTACCTGACGGCCACGCTGACGCCTGATGACCGTATCGTCAGCTTCATCAATCATGGCAAAAGCTACGGACCGCTGAATGCTCTGACGACAAGCACGGCATTCACCGACCGCCTGAATGAAGAATTCTTTCTGCCGGTCTTCGGCGGTGTAATACCGACGATGGATCTACCTCTCTATCAGAACAGATATGATGAGGGTGAGACGACGATTGGCGGCATCGGCTGGAGCCACACCTTCGGGTATCGGAATGTGCTCAATACCGCACTCCTCTATTCCGAAGGCAAGGCGAAAAGCCTCTTCGATTATACATTTGATGCCTCCGAGGCTACCGGCGCTCCCGCTCCAGATCTTTTTCCGTTCATGGAAACGAGCCTGGAGAATTCCTCCAAAACTTACATAGCTGCGATCAGCCATAACATCGGTGATGACACACTGACCTGGCGATACGGTATCGAAGGCGGATGGACCGATAGCCGCAACAAGACAACGATTCATCTCGATGACATTTTGGGTTTGGTGGGCGAGCGGACATTTGATCCGACCGACGAGAGCAACCGCGTCAATATCGGCCGCGCCTATATCGATCTCCTTCACGAGATCACACCTGCTCTAAAGGGCGAATACGCACTGTTCGCCACACGCCTGGAAGGCGACGGCACCGATGTCAGCCGGCTTGAGCCTCGTTTCGGCCTTGCCTGGGAACCCGTGCAAAATCAGTGGCTGCGCGCCGCCTTCATGCGACAGGGCCTCGACACGGGCGTACCATCATTGGCGCCGGTCGGCATCCTTGGCCTGCAGGCCAACCAATTCTCGGTCGGAGCAGAGGGCTACGCCGATACGGTTGCCTTGCAATGGGACGCAGAATGGACGGACCGTTTGTTTACCTCGGTCGAATACCAGCATCAGGAATTGCACGATTTCTCGATCGGCCTGCCGATCACTGGCCTCGCAATCGTCGACAGTCAGTCTTATGGGCGCGGCACCATCGACCGCGCCGCCGTCACGGCCAACGTCGCGCTTGGATCCGGCTTCGGCCTCTCGGCCACCTATGCCTATATGGATTCGGAGAACAAGGATCCGACAGCCTTTAACTATCGCGGCGATCTGCCCTTCATTCCGCAAAACTCGGGCCAGATCGCGCTAACCTGGGTCAATGAAGCCAAGGTGAAAGCCACTGTTGCGGCAAACTATGTCGGCGAGCGTCCCGGCGATCTGGTCGGCACGAAGCTCGATGATTACTGGAGCCTGGATGCCCATCTCATCTGGGAACCTTTCGACAAGCGCATCGCACTCGAGGCTGCTGCTTACAATCTTCTCGATGAAGATTTTGAAGTTCTGCCCGGCACCCCCGGCTGGGGCCGCGCCTTCAAGGGCACGCTGAAGATCCGCTTCTGATGTCGGCGCGCGCCGTCCAGCCACGCCCTCACGCAGAGCGCCCCACAAGGCAGGACCGCCCGTCGGCCCGCCCGCCCGGCTGGCCCTTCTCAAGCCGCAGCATCCGCCTTCTCGTGCTGGCGCTGGTCACTCTGATCACGATCTCGCTGATCTCCCGCCTGCCCGCCTGGACTCTGACGGAGCTGCGCACCTTCGACTATCTCTCCACCGTCGACGATCCCTTGCCACCCGATGGCGGGCCGATCATCGTGGCGATCGACGAGCCGGCGCTGGCCGATATCAACGCCCAATGGCCCTGGCCGCGCAGCCTGCATGCCGAGCTCGTCAAGCAGCTGCGCGCCGCCGGCGCCAAAGCCATCGCGCTCGATATTATCATGGCCGAGCCTTCGACGGCCGAAAACGATCAGGCCATCACCGCTGCCGTCGGCCCCGATGTCGTGCTTGCCGGCGATGAAACCCTGATCAAGACGCCCCAGGCCGACCAGCTGCTGCGCACCACGCCGCTGCCGCAGATGACGGAAGCCGGTGCGCGCACCGGGATCGCCTCGATCACCCTGAATGGCGACGGCGTCTTCCGCAATATTCCATCCTATTCGGATGGCTTTGCCATGGAGCTTGCAAAGGCTGCGGGCATCAATGCGACGCATCTGCCGGCAGGCTCCCTCATCCAGTCCCTCGGCCCGGCCCGCAGCTACCCCACCGTCTCCTACTATCAGGCGCTGGACCCGAAGAATTTCCTGCCGCCCGATATCTTCAGGGATCGCGTCGTGCTGGTCGGCCTCAGCCTGCAAAACGCCCCCGAGATCGACCAGGGCGGCGCCGATGCCTATGCCACGCCCTATACCGTCCACACCGGCAAGCTGATCTCCGGCGTCGAGGTGCAGGCCAGCATCTACGACAATATCGTCCATGGTCTCGCCATATCCGAAGCCGGACTGCTGCCGGTCGCAACCTGCATTCTCATATCGGTCATTCTGGCTGCCGCCACGGTCTGGAAAGCCACGAGCTGGCGAACGCTGGTCGCCACCGCCGCCGCCGTGCTCGCCTTTGCGGCAGTCAGCTATGCCGGCATCCGCTTCGGCCATGTCTTCGTCTCGCCGCTTGGGCCGACCGTTGCCTTCGTCGCCGTCGCCTTCGGCCAGGCGGCCTTTGATTATACCGAGGAGCGCCGCCAGAAACGCCAGATTACGCTCGCCTTTGCCCAATATATCTCACCCGATCTCGTCAAGCGCCTGTCGAACGATCCTTCGCAGCTAAAACTCGGCGGCGAGCGACGTACGCTGACGGTCCTGTTTTCCGACGTGCGCGGCTTCACCACCATCGCCGAGACGATGAAGGACGATCCCGAGCAGCTGACGACGCTGATCAACCGCCTGCTGACGCCGCTATCCGATGTCGTCATGGATCACGGCGGCACGATCGACAAATATATGGGCGATTGCATCATGGCCTTCTGGAATGCGCCGCTCGACGACCCCGATCACGCGCTGCACGCGGTGAAAGCGTCGATTGCCATGCAGGATGCGATCGGCACGCTGAACCGCGAACTGGAGCGCGAGGCCGTCGCGTCAGGGCGGCCGCTGCATATCCTCAAAATGGGCGTCGGCATCAATACCGGCGAATGCATCGTCGGCAATATGGGTTCCACCCGCCGCTTCGACTATTCCTGCCTCGGCGACAGCGTCAATCTCGCCTCTCGCCTGGAAGGCGCTTCAAAGAATTACGGCGTCGCCCTGCTGCTTGGAGAAGAAACCGCCCGCCTCATCGGCGATCATTACGCCGTGGTCGAGCTCGACCGCATCATCGTCAAGGGCCGCACGGTGCCCTCGCCGATCTTCACCGTGCTGCATGGCGGTCACCGCACGGCCCTGCGCGAACACGATGCCTTTCTGAATGCGAAATATGCGGACCGGCTCACCATCTCCGACCCTGCCTTCGAAACACTGCCGAAAGCCATTCCGGAGCTTTCGGCCTATTACGCGCTGGTGCGCAACAACCTCGCGCAGGACGACGCGGCTCCATAGAGCAATTCCAGCAGAACTGCGCAGCGATTTTGCGTCGGGAATTGCGTGAGAACAAAAAGATGGTGCACTTTCCCCTGGTCGCCTTTTGAGTCTAGGATGCCGCCAGACTCTTTGGACAGACCACTCGTCCGATCGCTATCCCGTAACAGCCGAGAAGTCCCATCATGTCCCTGCCTGCCACCGTCATCCCCCTGCCGCAACCCGTTCTCCTGCCCGTCGAAGGCAGTGCCGAGGCCTTCCCGGTCCGCCGCGTCTATTGCGTCGGCCGCAATTACGCCGACCACGCCATCGAAATGGGCCATGACCCGAGCCGCGAGCCGCCCTTCTTCTTCCAGAAGAACGCCGACAACCTGTTTTCCGGCAAGGATTTCCCCTATCCGCCGCTATCATCGGATGTGCATTTCGAGGTCGAATGCGTGCTGGCGCTGAAGGCCGGCGGCGCCGATATTCCGGCAGAAAAGGCGCTCGACTGCATCTATGGCTACGCCGTCGGCATCGATTTCACCCGCCGCGACCTGCAGGCCGAAGCCAAGAAGCTTGGTCGCCCGTGGGAGCTCGCCAAGGCCTTCGAACATTCCGCCCCGGTCTCGCCCATCGTGCCGGCAAGCAGCCTCGGCCATCCCACTGATGGCCGCGTCTGGCTGGAGGTGAACGGCGTCAAAAAGCAGGATGGCGACTTGAACCAGATGATCTGGAAAGTCCCGGAAATCATTGCGGAGCTTTCGAAACTCTTCGTTCTTGCCCCTGGCGATGTCATCATGACCGGCACACCCGCCGGCGTCGCCGCCATCAACAAGGGCGACAGCATCTCCTGCGGCGTCGACGGCATCGCGACGCTGTCGCTGAAAGTGGTTTGAGGAGACGAAAATGGCGATCTATGCGCTCGCAGGTGTAAGACCGAAACTACCACCCCACGGCACCTTCTGGATCGCCCCCGATGCGCATGTGATCGGCCATGTGGAACTTGCCGAACAGGTCGGCGTGTGGTTCGGCGCGGTGCTGCGCGGCGACAACGAACCCATATCAATCGGCAAGGCCACCAATCTTCAGGAAGGCGTCATGGTCCACACCGACCCCGGCTTCCCCACCACGATCGGTGAAATGTGCACTATCGGCCACCACGCCATCATCCACGGCTGCACGATCGGCAACAATTCGCTCATCGGCATGGGCGCCACCATCCTGAATGGCGCCAGAATCGGCAACAACTGCCTCGTCGGCGCCAATGCGCTCGTCACCGAAGGCAAGGAATTCCCCGACAATTCGCTCATCGTCGGCTCGCCCGCCAAGGCAATCCGCACGCTCGACGACGAGGCGGCCGCAAAGATCGCCGAGTCCGCGAGAAAATATGTGAGCAACTGGCAGCGCTTTGCGCGGGATCTCGAGCGGATCGACTGAGCGCCGGAGACTGGATYAGCTTATTTATTGCAACTCTTGAAGTTCTTTGAACGCCCTTCCTTAAGAAGGACGATCATGGGAGCAGGCCGATGGTCAATCACTGGAGTCACGCAAGAGGCATTTTAATGCGCACAGGCAAGTCAGTCGCCACCGGCTCGTCATCGTTCATCCTAATCATGCCTGTGGGCTCCACCACGAAATTAGCGACAAAGAGAGCATTTGAATAAAAGAGAGTCGCAGCCACCAGATAATTTCCGCTCTCGGTCATCCCGTCATAAGTTGCGGAACGCGCTGAACGCGCAATTACATGACGCGTTTTGTCGTCCATCTCCTCTGGCAAAAATGGGTCGTCGACCGTTTCTAAAACGCAAAACGGCCCCTCTTCCCCATGCACCATCGAGCAGAAAAAACGAACATAGTCCAATATGTTATCTTCACTGAGGTGAATCGGCGCCTTAGCGTTCACCTCATGAATTGGCGGGCTCGTCCCATTGAGACGAAATATCTCGCCTTCATCGTGAAGATAATAGATTACAAGATCCCTATTTCCCCAGCTCTCGTCGGTAAATGCGAACATCTTCGTATTTTCGTAAAACGGCAGTCCTCGCTGAAAGCCTCGGGTCGTCTCTGGGCTCATACGGTATTTGCCATCCACTGGCGCAACTCGCGCGATCCAATCCTCCAAAGTTTTCGCTGATATCTCGGACCAGTTTTTACCACTCCCGCCCAACAGTCGGCGGTCTAACTCGGCCCCCCCCACCCAGACGATTTCGTCTAGTCGAGCACCTTCCAACAATGCGCCTTCGAGCGCGGTCCGGCTCAACCGCGCGCCCCTCATATCACTGCCGCGAAGATCCGCGTCCCGGAAGCTGAACGCTGTCAAATCCTCTCCAGCGACTTTCAGCTCTCGCAAGTCGGCGCCTTCGAAATCTACGTCGGGCACAAGCCCTGCCAACTCAGCCAGCCGCGCAAGGCTGTCCGTGTCCGAACAAGCCTCATAGAGTCTCTCTACCGCCGCCTCTAATCTTTGCATGTCAGTTTTCTCCCGATTTCAACGGAAGCCTTTGCAACATCACCGTGCCCGCGAGGATCTTGCCGAGCGCCAAGCGCCCTACGATGTCGCGCTTTTCTCGCCCATCGACCAATCGCTTTCCATACTGATGTATGGGGCTATATTCATTGAACTCGATTTCAGTCCAGTGAAAATCGCGCGCACGCACCTCCAACCGCATCTCGATACAGCCATCGGGCTCAATCATCAAAACTCTAGCCAAACCTGCATCTTCGCTTGCGGACCGCATTCGCTCGCCGATAAGCACAGAAACATTGCCGCTCGAGGTCTCAAAAGGAATGAGAGGATCTGGCTCGATGAGCCAATCAATCTGCCCGACCTTACCGTTCATGCGCTTCTTTAAGAATGCTGTGATAAGGCTTCTCTTGCCTTCCGTTTCTTCGGTCAACTCATGCACCTCGTGTTTGCCGAATGCATGCCGCAGCTTACCATCCGCCTTGCCCTCAGCCGAAACACCCTTCCATAAACCTACTTCAGCCTGCGCCTCGACTTGCGCCTCCCCACCCTTCTCGCTATCGCGTGTTTTCGTTACCTTCACCTTCAAATCCTGTGTTTCCTCCGAGTGGACGACATATGCAATACTCTCGGGTTCACACGCGCAACCCAGCCCGTGCGCGCTAATGCGCCCACGAGTGAGAGCGAACTCAGCACGACCTTCATCAAAATCGATTGCTCCTGGATTGAAGTGCACAGTCCCGACAAGGATAAACCCCTCTGCAGTACGCTGAGCAGCCGAAAAATCAGGAAATACAACGTCGGTCTCTGCCAGGGCTTCTCTGCTGATCTCTCCACGTCCCGTCTTCTTCCAGAACATCGCCCGCCCTCGCGCTTCCGCAGCCGTCTGTACTTTACTATTTTTTCTTGGGCCTCGCGAGATACGTTGTATTAAATATTGCTTGGCTCTATAGTTAAGTCGCCACTCCACCCTGTTTTCTTTACATAGAAAACTACATTTCGATTTCGGTATAAAACTCCATACTATTACTCACGCATCGATAAAAATAGAATTTCGTCATTGCACTTGGAGAGATCAGATCAGACATAGAAACTCTTTACGTTTACTCTCAAAACACTCTGTAATCAGTAAAGGTTTTATGTCTAGCGGGCCATCCGCGCGCTGGATGATTAGGCTATCGCCAAGGTCACCCGGTCGGCGAGGAAATATGTCGGCAACTG
Source organism: Rhizobium sp. P1_E6 (assembly GCF_056405875.1). Lineage (NCBI taxonomy): Bacteria > Pseudomonadati > Pseudomonadota > Alphaproteobacteria > Hyphomicrobiales > Rhizobiaceae > Rhizobium > Rhizobium sp. P1_E6. The sequence goes on from NZ_JBFUBG010000017.1 coordinate 64,696, forward strand.
GCAGCGCTTTGCGCGGGATCTCGAGCGGATCGACTGAAACCGACCGCGGGCGGATCGCAGGCGACCGCGGGAGGATCTGCCAGCGAGACGGTTTTCAGTCGGTCGTTGCGGCGAGAACCCTGCCGCCTTCCGGCTCCTGGACGATAATAGCGCTCTTGAGGTCGCCGGTTGCAGCCGGGATCGGCAGCTTCAGCATCTTGCCGTCCCAGGTGCCGAGACGCGTCAGCTCGTGAACGACATGAGCGTGCGGCAATGTCTCGCCGGCATTCTCGCCCCTGGCGACCGGAACCTCCACGGTGCCCGGAGCATAGCGGACGAGCCACACGTCGGCCGCGGCGGTCCGGCCCTTCGCAGCGTCGATGACGGCCACGTCCCGGGCTAGCTCGATCCCGGGGCCGGACAGTGCGGGCTCGGACGCGATCACGCGCCGGATCTCGTTGAGATCATAGCCGACGGTCGACTGATGGCCGTTGACCACCATCTGCGGCGTGAAAGGGCCGGATTGGCCAAGTGCAGGCTCATAGGTCACCTGCCGGTCGGTGAATTCCTTCTTCCCAAAAATATCCTTCCATCCGAGATAGTCCCAATAAGTCACCGAGAAGCTCAAGGCGAGCACGTTCGGATCATTGCTGAGCCTGACGAGATTGGCATTGGCCGGAGGGCATGAGGAACAGCCCTGGCTGGTGAACAGTTCGACGACCGCTGGCGACTGCCCAGCGGAGGCCTGAGCGGTGGAACCAAAAGCAAAGACTGCTGCGATGACAGCAAGATTGAACGCGGCTGAATGTTTCATGGCGGTGCTCCCTGATGACGTGCATCTCGCCCTCCTTCGCAGGTGGAACGCCATTCGTTACAGCCTCACGCATTTGTGACGGCATCGGCCGGATGCCGAAAGGCCGCGCCGTCGGCCTTTCCCGGCGGCAGGTTCCCGGCTGCAAAGAAAAAACTTCGGGACACCTGTAACAAATCCCGCGTCGCCTACGTACAGGCTGTAGGAACGCGACGGTACCGGACATCGAAAACGATCATGGCGACACTCGACGATCACAGCCAGGCCACACCGACAGGCCCGATGACAACAGTCATTCGCCGGCACTCGGTGGCGACCCGCCTTACACACTGGGTCAACGTTCTCTGTCTCAGCCTGCTTTTGATGAGCGGGCTGCAGATTTTCAATGCCCATCCGGCGCTTTACTGGGGCCAGTACGGTGCGGATGCAGATCCGTCATGGCTGTCGATAAGTGCCGTCGAAGAGGATGGCGGCACGCGCGGCGTGCTTCGCATCGGCAATCTGCAGATCACGACAACAGGCATTCTCGGCGTTTCGGGAACGGGCGATGACGCGACCGAGCGTGGCTTCCCTTCCTGGATCACCATTCCGAGCTATCAGGACCTCGCAACCGGCCGCCGCTGGCATCTGTTCTTTGCCTGGCTCTTCGTCATCAACGGATCGATCTATGCGCTCATCGGCTTTCTGTCAGGCCATTTCCGCCGCGATCTGGCGCCAAGCAGCGAAGAGATCTCGCCGCACCATCTGGGGCAGGAGATCGCCGACCACGCGCGCCTGCGCTTCCCCAAGGGTGAAAAGGCAAAGCGTTACAATGTGCTGCAGAAGCTCGCCTACCTGATCGTCATCTTCATCCTGCTGCCGCTGATGTTTGCAACGGGCTTGACCATGTCACCCGGCATGGATGCCGGCTATCCCTTCCTGCTCGACCTCTTCGGTGGCAGGCAATCGGCCCGGTCGATCCACTTCATCTGCGCCTGGTCGATCGTCCTCTTCGTTTTCGTGCATGTCGCAATGGTGATCCTGTCCGGCCTCTGGAACAACATGCGCTCGATGATAACGGGCCGTTACGTGATCGAAACCGAAAGGGACGATCGATGACCTTCTCCATCACACGCCGCCACCTGTTGATCGGATCGGCTGCCGGCCTCGGTGCATTCGGCCTGACCGGCTGCGACGATGTCGTCCAGAACGCCAATGTCCAGTCCGTTCTCGAAATGGCCGAGACGCTGACGATGAGAAGCCAGCGGCTGCTCGTTCCCAAGGACAAGCTGGCGCGCGAATTTTCCGAAGCCGATATCTCGCCGACATTCCGGCCGAACGGCACGAGCCAGCCCGACAGCGAAGCCTATGCGCAGATGATGGAAACCGGCTTCGCCGACTGGCGACTGAAGATTGACGGGCTGGTAGAGCGTCCCGTCGAGCTTTCGCTCGCAGATCTGAAGAAGCTGCCCTCACGCACCCAGATCACCCGGCACGACTGCGTCGAGGGCTGGAGCGCCATCGGCAAGTGGACGGGCGCGCCCCTCGGACCGCTCCTGCAGAGCGTAGGGCTGAAGCCTGAGGCCCGCTATGCCGTCTTCTACTGCGCAGACCAGCTTGAACAGACGCTGGACGGCAGCGGAACCTACTACGAGAGCATCGATCTCATCGACGCCTTCCACCCGCAGACCATCCTCGCCTACCAGATGAACGGCAAGGATCTGGAGGTCGCCCACGGCGCCCCGCTTCGCCTGCGCGTCGAGCGCCACCTTGGCTACAAACATGCCAAATATCTGATGCGGATCGAGATCAAGGACAGCTTCGCCGGCCTGTGGGGCGGCAAGGGCGGCTTCTGGGAAGACCGGGGCTACGAGTGGTACGCGGGAATCTAGAGCAATTCCAGCAAAAGTGCGTAGCGGTTTTGCGTCCGGAATTGCGTGAAAACAAAGAGATAGAGTGTTTCCGTGATTCGAAGAAAAACGGAAACACTCTAGGCACTCGTGCCTCCGTACAGTCTTGCCGCGGGACAGTCTTGCAAAGGGCAATGGCGCCCACAAGGAGGAGAAGGTCATGTTGAAATGCACAGTAGCAGCAATCGTCCTGGCAGCGGCTTTCGCGCTGCCCGCTTTGGCAGAGGACGCGATGATGTCGGCGAAATGCGACAAGGCTTCCATGATGAAAATGGAGGCCAACATGGATGCCATGAAGGATCCTGCCATGAAGACAAAGAAGGAAATGGCGTCCAAGGAAATGATGATGGCCAAGGATTCCATGAAGGCCAACAAGATGGAAGAATGCAAGATGCACATGGAAAAAGCCATGAAAAGCATGAGCAACATGTGAAGCGTGTCAGAGCGATGCGGGCGGCCCTGGGGCTGCCCGTGCCGGCATCGGCATGAACGCCGCTGCACGATCGGCAACTGCCTCGTCGGCGCCAATGCGCTCATCACCGAAGGCAAGGAATTCCCCGACAATTCCCTGATCGTCGGCACACCGGCCAAGGCCATCCGCACGCTGGACGACGAGGCGATCGCGAAGATCACCCAGTCCGCGAAGAAATATGTCGGCAACTGGCAGCGCTTTGCACGGGATCTGGAGCGGATCGATTAGCTTATGCCGGATATGGGCAAAGCAGCCCTGATGCGTCGGCGCAATCCGTCGGGCGAGCAGCGCTCGGGATGCCCGAGACGCTGGGGAAGCTCATTGGTATGTGCGGAACATCTGGCGTCCGCAAGCCGACGCTGGCATAAATGAGCTTCATCGAGGGAGGCATCATGATGCAGAAGAACGCGCCGGACTTCAGCCTTGCGGGCAAGGTGACTTTGGTGACGGGAGCGAGCCGTGGCATCGGTCGAGCTTGCGCACTTGCCTGTGCCGCAGCAGGCTCCGATATTGTTGTGGGGGTCCGTGATGTCGCCGCCTCGGCGGGCCTGGTTGCCGAACTCGAGGGCACGGGACGAAAAGTTCTCGCGGTTGAACTGGACATTCCCAACAAGACCCATATCGCACAGGCCGTCGACGCGGCGCTTGCTACGTTCGGTCGGATCGACGTCCTCGTCAACAATGTCGGCGTGGCTCCGGGCAATCTTGCGGAACTCGTTGAGGAGAAAGACCTTGACGAGATACTCGATGTCAACGTCAAGGGCACCTTTCTGATGACGCAGGCCGTTGGCCGTCACATGATCAAGCGCAATGGGGGCCGGATCATCAACATCAGCTCACAGGCCGGTACCGTGGCGCTGCGTGGCGAGGCAATCTATTGCATGAGCAAGGCGGCAATTAATCACCTCACGCGCTGCCTTGCAGCCGAATGGGCACGCTACGATATCACCGTAAATACCGTATCGCCGACGTTCATTCACACCGACGGTACAGCACCTTTTCTATCCGATGCCGACAATCGCAAAGCGACACTCGGTCACATTCCACTCGGTCGGATCGGTGAAACCGATGATGTGGTGGGTGCCGTAGTCTTCCTTGCATCTCCGGCTGCGAGCCTGATCACCGGCGCAAACCTGCTGGTGGACGGTGGATGGTCCGTCGCCTGAGGCCGAGGCGGCCCCTGCAGCAAAAGTCTTATGCAAACGAGGAGAACTACTCGTACTGCCTCCCCTCCCGCCTCCCATCTGGGGTTTGGCGGCCTATCGCTGCAGTTTCGGGCGCACGGTGATTTGCACGCCGGCCGCATTCGTCACGCGCGCTTGCGCGGTCGCCCGATCGAGCAAGTCCTGGCGGAAAGGCGGGGGATCGCCTGGATTGATGAACAGCTTGCCGAAATTGACCGCGATGTGCTTTCGGTCGATTTCCCCCACGATCCGTTTGCACTGCTTGATGTCTGCCTCGTAGGCGGCGTCCATGACCAGCTCGACCGCCATGACGCTGAGGTCGTTGGTCTGGTCGTAGCCGCGCCGAGCCCAGGCCTCCACCGTCGGCGATGCGCCAGGCGGCGTTAGCGACGGGTCGCCCACGAAGGCAAAGACGGCGCGCACCTTGCCGAAGTAAACCCCGTTGCCGTCCTCGTTCCACACCTCCAGCACCGGGCCGGCATAACGATATTTCAGCGTTCCGTTGCCGCCGGTGTAGAAGCTCGAAAGCTGGTCCTGCGGCGGTCCGACATAGGCGTCCACCGCCTCGAACATGACAGTGACGCTGCCCTCGCCGTCCTTGAGCAATTGGCCGTCGATGAACCAGCGCACCTCAAAGATCGGTCCGCCCTTCAGCAGGTGAAGGTCGTAGCGTGTCGTCGTCTTCAGTCGGTAGGCCAGCGCGCTATACTGTTTCTCAGGGAACCAGCAGACCCGCATCTTGACCTGAACTTGGCGATCGAGGCGCCGCACGACATCAGTCACTGCCGAATCCAGCCTTGCCAGATTGACCGGCGTCGCGGACGCGTGGCCCTTTGCGAGATAGTCGGCTTCGTCGTCGGTAAACTTCATCTCGAAGTCACGCGCTGCCGCGCTCAACTCGTTTCCGAGAAAGACCACCGCATCGATGCCGAGCAGGTCGTCGGGATCGATAATCTCGTCCAGCCCGGCGGCATCGGACAGCGCATCGCGCAGTTGGCCGGAAATTGCGTCCCTCACCGCCCTGGTGATCGCCTTGACTGCGTTCTTGCGTGCGGCAGCGTCGCCCAGCCGGTCGAGCCGCGTCTGGATCCCGTCTATCGGGGCGACCACCATGCCGTTCGCGTCGCGCGACAATTCGCTGTCGTACCCGCCGGCGATCAGCTTCGTCAGCTCGGCCGACAGCGCTGGTCCAAACACCTTGTTGAATTTCTTGTGCCCCGCCTCCGATGTGCTGGGCGAGAATGCGTCCTGATCCCAAAGCAAGGCGACCATTCCGGCGAGGCCTGGAAACCAGCTGCCTATCTCCAGCAGGGCCGGCCGAAGACGGAATGACCGCGTCCCCAGCGCCGCCGGAATCGGCAGCGTCGCCGGCGCGTTCACATCACCGGTGCCTAGCAGCCACGGGCTCGCCGGAGCACCCTCGAATGTCTTTACCCCGATCGAAGGCAATAGGGTGCCGGGCGGCGGCGCACCAATCGTATCCGCATCGGCCTTGAAACCCAGTATCCACATGTAAGGCTCGTCACCGCCGGAGTCCTCCGTGGTGCGTACCTGCAGCTGGAAAAGCGCGAAAGTGACATCGATTTCCGTCGGTCGCATAGCAAAGACCTTTCCCAGACATGCCCTGCAGCTTGGGTTGAATCATCGGATGCTTTGGAATGGATGAATGCAAATAAACGCTAAACGCACAAATAGCATGGACCGTCGATAAATTCTAGAAAAAGGTGCAGACTTCTCTGGCAGCGACCACGGCTGCCCCGGTATCGGCGCCCTCCCTGAAAGCGTCCAGATTGTGCATAACGGTCTTGTCCTTCACGCCATGATCCTGCCCCTCCAGCGGCCGGCCATTCAGATCGAATACCCTCTGGATCACCTCGACTGACTGCCGACCACCGGATCAGTTTGCGCCGATCGAGGGTGGATCGACCATTCCCGATAAGGCGAGCGGCGAACTATGGCATGCATCTCCTCTGCCAGCGCTTTCGAAGGATGCGGAAAAGGCCGGCACCGGCCGGCCTCTTCCTGGTGCTGATCTTCCCGAAGCCAGAAGCCCTCAGGTGTTCAAGCCGCCATCCACATTGAGGATGGCGCCTGTGATGTTCCTTGCGGCGGGGCTTGCGAGGAAGGCGACGGCAGCCGCCACATCGTGGGGCTCGCCGTAGCGGCCGAGCGGTATCAGGGCGCGCTGGAAGTCGGCATATTCCCCGTCGGCCGGGTTCATGTCCGTATTGGTCGATCCCGGCTGAATCAGGTTGACGGTCACATCCCGAGGTCCGAGTTCGCGGGCAAGACCACGCGTGAAGGACTGCAGCGCGGATTTCGTCATGTAATACACCGTGCCGGTGTCGCCAACGATGCGTTCGGCGCCGGCCGAGCCGATATTGATGACGCGGCCTCCGGCTTGCAGATGGGGAATGGCGGCCTGCGCGGCGAGCACCGGCGAGCGCACGTTGACGTCAAGCAGCGCATCGATCTGCGCGACGCTGAAGCCCGCAATCGTGTCGTAAAGCGCGATTGCCGCATTGTTGACGAGAATGTCGAGACCACCAAGCGCGCGAGCCGCCTCCTCCACCGAGCGCTTCACGGCCGCCGGATCGGCGCTGTCGGCCTGGATTGCAAATCCCCGCCTGCCCTTGCCCTCGATAGCGCGAACGACCTCGGCGGCGCGATCGGCCGAGCGCTCATAGGTGATGGCGACATCGGCGCCCTTTTCGGCGAGCGCCACCGCAATGGCAGCGCCGATCCCACGCGATGCGCCCGTCACGAGAGCACGTTTTCCAGCGAGTTCAGTCATCAATCGTCCCTTTCTGTATTGATCGACACAGAATTAGCTAGGGACGCCGAACGCGCCCGTCAAGAATATTGTATCGATCGACACAAAATATATGGAGCTGTTGTCGAGGCGCGTCGGCGGGTTTATATAGTGACCGATGCAGAAATCCGACCAGACGCCGCAAGCCCAGGATATGACGGCCAACCAGACGACAGCCACCCGCAACCGCGGGCGGCCGCGTGCCTTCGACCGGGAAGCTGCGCTCGCGAAGGCGACCCGCCTGTTCTGGGAAAAAGGTTTCGAGGCGACGTCGATCACCGACCTTACCGAGGCGATGGGCATCGGATCGCCAAGCCTCTACGCGGCCTTCGGCTCGAAAGAGGCGCTCTATGCCGAGGCATTGAACTACTACCAGGAGACCAACGAGGCGCTTGTCTGGGCAGGCTTTCGCGCCGCCCCCACGGCGCGCGAAGCCGTCAACGCGCTTCTCATGGACTCGGCGGCGGTCCTGACCGGCTCCGTCGTCGATATTCCGCTCGGCTGCATGGTGGCCCTCTCCTCGGTCGGCAGCGAAGGCCATGCCGAACTCGGCGAACTGGTGCGAACCGCCCGCGCCGTCACGCTCGACCTTCTGAAGCTGCGCCTGACCCAGGCGGTATCGGCAGGCGAAATTCCAGCCTCGACCGACATTCACGGCCTCGCCCGTTTCGTGCAGACCGTCCAGAACGGCATGTCGATCCTCGCCCGCGATGGAGCAAGCAGCAGCGAACTGGAATCCGTGGCCGAGGTCTCGATGCTCGGATGGGACGCCCGCACGGGAGGACGATCATAGCGCGACGACGGGCATGAGCCTGAAGTGGTCATGAGGCGGGGATGACCGCCCTTCCCGGCCTAATCCACCTCGCCGATGTCGAAGCGGATGATCCTGTCGTCCTCCATGCGGAAGATATGCATCACGGTCTTGTCTTTCAGGCCATGATCTTGCCCTTCCAGCGGCCGGCCATCGAGATCGAATACCCTCTGGATCACCTCGACCTCGATGGCACCATCGTCCACCTCCTGAAACGCGACCGGCTCGACATGCGGGCTGACGATCGCCCATTGGCGTGTCCAGTAATCCCGAACCGCCTCACGCCCATGAACATGGCCGCCCTCCATGCCGTTCGCCCAGGCGACATCATCGGCCAGGACGGCAAGCACCCCGTCGATATCCCGCGCATTGAAACGCTCATAGATGCGCTTGATCAGTTGCGTCTGTTTTTCCGACATGCTGTTTCCTCTTTATAACTGAGCGGGGTTCGGTCGACATTGACCAACACCGCCAGCACAGTTACATACGTACATATATAGTTTGCAGTCAACGGCGGACAGGGAGCGAAATGCAATGAGTGAAGACGTGCTTTCCACACCGGGGCATCTCATCAGCCTCGCGGCGCGCGGCTTCACCCGCCTCAGTGAATCCCGTCTCAAACCGCTGGGCTTCGGTGTCGGGCAATTGCCGGTTCTGGTCGCGCTGCAAAACGGCAACGCGAGCACGCAGCGCGATCTCGCCCGCTTTGCCAAGGTGGAACAACCGCCGATGGCGCAGATGCTCGCCCGCATGGAGCGGGATGGCCTGATCGAGCGCACGCCCGACCCGGCTGACGGCCGAAGCAGCCGCATCATGCTGACTGAGGCCGCGCGGGAAAGCATGCCCGAGGCGATAGCGACCCTGTTTCAAGGCAACCGCGACGCGCTGGATGGCTTCACACATCAGGAATCGGAACAGCTCGTCAGCCTGCTGACGCGGTTGATCGCCAATCTGGATAAAATCGCCGGTGCCGATCCGAACTCACGCGACCCGTAGTTTCTGACCCTCTGCGCTGACCATCATGCGGCTGACTCCACCTTCCTCGCAAACGGCACCCACAACAGCGCACAGGCCGTCAGCACCGCCACCACCAGCCATGCCTCGTTCAACGCTTGAACGGTTGCCGCCGTCTGCACCAGCGGATCGAGGATGGATGTCGTATCGGCATCGAACTCCCCCTGGTGCCCGGCAATCGCCTGCAGCGGCGCGCCGACGAAAGCTGCTGCGTCGACGTCTCCTGCCTTTAGCCGATCCCACAGACCTTGGCCGAGCGGGTCCGAGCGCGTGTAGATGATCGTGTCGATCAGCGCGATGCCGATTGCGCCGCCGAGGTTGCGCATCAGGTTGAACAAGCCGCTGGCATCGGGAATGCGCTCCGGTGGCAAGGTGCCGAGTGCCAGGCGCGTTGGCGGCAGCAGGCAGAACATGATGGCGATGCCGCGGATGATCTGCGGCCAGAACATCGCCTCATAATCGGTCTGCGGATCCTGAAAGGCGCTCATGCCGATGCCGATGGCAAAGAGCGTGAAGCCCGCAGCCGACAGCAACCGAGGATCCGTCCGCTTTTCGAGAGCCACGGCGATCGGCGCGGTAACGAGCTGGGCAATGCCCGTCACCAGCATCGTCATGCCGATTTCGAGAGCATTGTGCCCGCGCACGAAGGCCAGGAACACAGGCATGAGATAGACGGAGCCGAAGAGGCCGATGCCGAGAATGAAGCTCATTGCCGAGCCCGCCAGAAAATTCCGGTCGCCGAAATTCCTGAGCTCGACCACGGGTATGGCTCTCCTGAGCGACCGCCACGCGAAGACGCAGCCCGAGACCACCGACAGACAGATGAGGCCGGCGACATAAAGCGAGGTCCAGCCACTCGTCGGCGCCTCCTTTAGGCCGAGTTCCAGTGCTGCCAGGCTCGCCGCCATCAACAGCAGTGACAGGGCATCGAGATGCCGGAGCTCGGCGAGGTTGACGCCCTCGCGCGGAAGCGAGCGCATGGCGACGAGCGCTGCGACAATGCCGGGAATGACATTGATCAGGAACAGCCAGTGCCACGAATAGGTCTCCGTCAGCCAGCCGCCGACGATCGGCCCGACGGTCGGCGCAAGAACCGCAAGAACACCGGCGATCGTCGTCGCAAGCGCCTGCCGCTCATCCGGAAACAGGATGAAGACCGCCGAAAACACCGAGGGAATGAGCGTACCGCCGGAAAAGCCCTGGATGACGCGCCAGGCGATAAGTTCGCCGAAACTGTCGCTCGCCGCGCAGCCCGCCGAGGCGATCACGAACAGCAACAGCGACGTCACGAAGAGCCAGCGCATCGTCAGCAGGCGGGTGAGAAACCCCGTCAGCGGGATCGCCACCACCTCGGCGATGAGATAGGCGGTCTGCACCCAGCTCATCTGATCCGGATGGATAGCGAGTGCGGACTGGATGGTCGGAAGCGACGTTGCGACGACCTGAACGTCGAGGATCGCCATGAACATGCCGAGACACATCGCCAGAAATCCGATCCACCTGCGAAGTGGTGGAGCGGCGGACAAAACGAGTTCAGACCGTTCGGGCATGGAGTGGTCCTGGAAGCAGTTCCGGCAAATGCGTGCGGCGGCGGACAATAGCAGTGCGCAGAACGGCATGCCAAAACATAATGGGAAAAGTACGAAAGTGCCTATCACAAAGAGGTGGTGCCCGGCTGATGCCACTACCGGATTGCCGCAATGAAAAACGATGATCGAAAGCCCGCCGAGAGTGGCCGTGACGCCGAGCGATGTGTCAATGCGGATATGCGCGATGCCGAAGGCGAGAACGAAGGGAGCGAGTGCGGAAAGTTGCTGACGCGCCGAAGGGGGATCCGGGGCTAGGTCTCTGCACGACCGAGAGTGTGATGCGATCGGTCAAGCAACTGCGCCAGCCGGCCAATCGCGATGAACGCGAGGACGGCAACGGCACCGACGATGGCCGCAACCGTGAGCGACCACGACACCCCGATGTTCTCCATCAGGAACGCCAGGATAAACGGTGCAGTCGACGAGATGACCAACCGGATCGCCAACACCTGTCCCTGTCGCCTGCCGTAACCCTCACTGCCGAAGAGCGCCAGCGGAAGCGTTCCCTGCACGATGCTGCTCAGGCCGGAGCCGAGACCAAAGATCACCGCGAACACCAGTGCGCCAGGTACGGACGGGGCCGTGACGATCAGTATGAYCAGCGCCGCCGGCAGCAGCACCGCGGAGATAAGCGCCAGAGTCAACTGCGAGAGGCCGCCCCCAAAGAGCATGTTCGTGAAGCGGCTCAACACCTGCGAGGGACCAAACAGCGTGCCGACCATCACCGCCATGGCGCCAAGACCAAGTCCTGACAGCACGGGAACCATGTGGACGAGAAGCGCGGCGTTGACGAAGCTTTCCAACGCAAAGCCCGTCACCATCAGCACGAAGGCAGGCGTGCGGATCGATGGCGCAAGGCTGGGTTCCACATGCCTTGTCGGCCCGCCGGCAGCGTCTTTGCGGCTCTTGCTGGCGCCGAAGGCCAGCCAGGCATGAATGGGCAGGCAGACCGCGATGTTAAGCGCGGCAAAGCAGAGATAAACCGCCTGCCATGACATATGCGCGTGGAGCGCGGTCGTGATCGGCCAGAAGATAGTCGAGGCAAAGCCGGCGATCAGCGTCAGATAGGTGATGCTGCGCTGGGCAACCTTCGGCCTGATCTGCACCAGCAGTGCGAAGGCCGCACCATATTGCACCAGATTGGATGCCGTCTCGATGGCGATCAGTGTGGCGACGAAAGCGATTTTGCCGGACGAGAGGGCACAGGCCGCCAGTGCCGCCGCGGCGATCGCCGAGCCACCCGTCATCACGCGGCCGGCGCCGAAGCGATCGATCCATTTTCCCATTGTCGGCGCGGCAAGGCCGCCGATAAGGAGCGCGGCCGACAGCGCGCCAAATATCCATTCCGAAGACCAGTTCAAATCCCGCGCCATGCTCGGCGCGAGAATACTGAAGCTATAATAGAGCGACCCGTAACCGATGATCTGTGTCAGACCGAGGGCGAGGATGGCGGCGACGGGCGGTCTTTCGGCAATGGTCGTGGTCATATGGATTTGAGGCTCACGCGCTTTTCTAGTTTTTCAGCCTCTTCCTTCCGCTCGCTGTAGCGGTCGGTGAGGTAATGAGAGGCGTCGCGCGTCAGGATCGTGAATTTCACAAGCTCTTCGCAAACATCAACGACGCGATCGTAATAGGATGAGGGTTTCATGCGGCCTTCGGCATCGAATTCCTGAAAGGCCTTCGCCACCGACGACTGGTTGGGGATAGTAATCATGCGCATCCAGCGGCCGAGGATGCGCAATTGGCCGATCGCGTTAAAGGATTGCGAACCGCCTGAGACCTGCATGACGGCAAGCGTCTTGCCCTGCGTCGGCCGAACCGATCCCACCGATAACGGAATCCAGTCGATCTGCGCCTTCATGATCCCGGTCATCGCGCCGTGACGCTCCGGGCTCACCCAGACCTGGCCTTCGGACCATTGCGACAGGTCCCGCAGCTCCTGCACCTTGGGATGTGTCACCGGTGCGTCGTCCGGCAGCGGCAATCCCTCGGGATTGTATATGCGCACTTCGCAGCCGAAATGTTCGAGCAACCGCGCCGCCTCATGCGCAAGGAAACGGCTGTAGGAAACCGTTCTCAGCGACCCATAGAGAATGAGGATACGCGGCTTATGCGTGGAGAATGCCGGGCGAAGCTGCGCCAGATCAGGCTGGCGCAGATGCTCCTGCGAAGCGGCTGGCAGATCAGACAATGCGCTTGCCCTCGGCATCGAGCACCTTCTCGCCGTCTTCCTTGGTGAAGGCACCCCTATGCGTCTCCGGCAGGATATCGAGCACGACTTCCGAGGGACGGGCAAGGCGCGTGCCTACAGGCGTAATCACGAAGGGGCGATTGATCAGGATTGGATCTTTCAGCATCGCATCGAGCAGTTGCTCGTCCGTCAGATCGGGGTTGTCGAGGCCAAGCTCCGCATAGGGCGTGCCCTTTTCACGGATCGCACCACGAACGCTCAAACCGGCATCGGCAATCATCTTCACCAGTACGTCGCGCGACGGCGGGTTTTTCAGATATTCGATCACGGTGGGCTCAATGCCGGCGTTCTGGATCATCGCCAGCGTGTTGCGCGAAGTGCCGCATTCCGGGTTGTGATAGATCGTGACGTCAATAGTCATGAGGCGGATTCCGTTTTGGTGAGGGTTTTGGGATTGCGGGCTTCCATCAGCAACCATCCGGCGAGCATCAGCGCCAGCAATGCGCCGAGGATTTCGGCGACGATGAAGCCTGGCAGATCGATCGGGCGAATGCCGGAGAATGTGTGCGTCAGCGACCGGGCAATCGCGACCGCAGGATTTGCAAACGAGGTGGAAGCGGTAAACCAGTAGGCGGCGGTGATATAGAGGCCGACCAGCCACGCCACGGCATCGGCGCGAAACCTGATACCGGCGAGGATGACGAAGACGAGCCCGAAGGTCGCCGTCACTTCGGCGAGCCATTGCGCTCCGCCTGATCGTACGGTTTCCGACGCCTGCAGCAAGGGCAGTGCGAACATGCCATGCGCAAGCATCGTGCCGGCAATGCCACCGACGATCTGCGCGATTATGTAGGCCGGAAGCGACGAAGCTGGCAGTTCACGCCGGAGCGCGAAGACCATCGAGACGACTGGGTTGAAATGCGCGCCGGAGATCGGGCCGAGGATGGTGATCAGCACGACCAGCATCGCCCCTGTTGCCAGCGTATTGCCGAGCAACGCAAGTGCCGTATCGTCCGTCAGGTTATCGGCCATGATGCCGGAACCAACGACGGTTGCCACGAGCAACAGCGTGCCGAGCGCTTCGGCGACCAACCGCCGCGACAGAGGAAACACCGCACTCATGCCGGCAGGCTCCGAACCATCAGGGCGGCGGATGCCGGGCACAGGCTTGCGGCCTGCCGCGTCGTCAGGATGGCGGTCGGCGCTTCATCGCGGGCAATCGAACGAAAGCCGAGCGATTGAAAGAAAGAGGCGGCTGATTCCGTCAGCAGATAGGCGACACCGGCACCTTTCCTATGAGCCTCATCGAGCAGGCCGAGCGTGATCGCATGGCCGAAACCGAAACCTTGCCGATCGGACAGCACGACGATGGATCGCAGAAGTGCCGCCTCGCCATAGAGTTCCAGCCCGCCGAAGCCGACCGTCTCGCCGTCGCGCGAAAACCGGTAGAAGCTTCGGCCGGCATCCGTGAGGTCATCGACCGGAAGCCCGGCGCCGGCAAGTGCGGCGCGCAGGCTTTCGTCATGGCCTTCCAAGGGCTGCTGATTAAGATCGAAACCCATCAGCTCGCCTTGGGCTGCTTGATGCTGGCGCCTTCCATCGTGCCGATCTGACGCAGGTGCGTTTCCAGCGCGAGCTTGTCGATCGAGGCGAGCGGCAGGCTGATGAAGGACATGATGCGGTTCTTGAGGAAACGGGCGGCCTGGGCAAAGGCGCGGCCAATTTCCACTTCGCTGCCTTCTATCGCCGCGGGGTCTTCGACGCCCCAATGGGCGGTCATCGGATGGCCGATCCACACCGGGCAGGCTTCGCCGGCGGCGCTGTCGCAGACCGTGAAAATGAAATCCATCTCAGGCGCACCCGCTTCGGCGAATTCGTCCCAGCTTTTCGAGCGGAAGCCCGTTGTCGGATAGCCGAGCGCTTCAAGCTCCTTCAGGGCATGCGGATTGACCTCGCCCTTCGGCTGGCTGCCAGCCGAATAAGCCCTAAAGCGGCCTTTGCCTTCCGTATTCAGGATGGATTCCGCCAGGATCGAACGGGCCGAATTGCCCGTGCAGAGAAAGAGCACATTGTAAACGCGGTCTGTAGTCATTGCAGTTCCTCCTCCATTTTAGGGGTACAGCAGGCCGCGACCTCGGCGGCAGGCGCGCAGATTTCCGGGTGACCGGAGCAGCAGTCTTCCATCAGGAAGCGAACGAGGCCGCCGAGCGCCTCGTAATTCGCCGAGTAGATGATCGAGCGGGATTCGCGCTGCTGCGCGATCAGGCCGGAGCGTTCCAGTTCCTTCAGATGGAAGGACACGTTCGACGGCGAAATTTCGAGCTTCTCCGCAATCGCGCCGGCCGCCATGCCGTCAGGGCCGGCGACGACAAGCATGCGGATGATGTGCAGTCGCGTTTCCTGGGACAATGCGCCGAACGCGATGAGGGCTTGACGTTGATCCATATTTCAACAATCCTTGAATGATTGAAACGAGGAATAACGCAGATGAACGCGATCGACAACAGTAAAATGCAGAAGGACGATATCACCCTCGGCGAGCTCATGAGCATCCTCTCAGGCGCCAAGGATTCACCGCTCGTTTTTTACTATAATGGCCGCCCGGTGAAGCCCGGCTATCATGTCACCGAGGTCAAGGCCGGGCAGTTCTCGGCACTGGACTGCGGGGCAAATCCGGAAGCCTGGAGCGAGATCTTCATCCAGCTTTGGGATATCGAAGAGGACGACCGCACCCATATGCCATCAGGCAAATTCCACGCGATCATTCGCAAGGTCACCGAGCATGTGAAGCTTGACGATACGGCCAAGCTGACATTCGAAGTCAGCGACGGCGTGCAGCCGATGCAGCTCTATTGCGCGTCCATGCCGACACTGCGCGCCGGCGCCGTCCATGTCGACCTCTCACCCCGACCGGCAAGTTGCAAGCCGCGCGACCGGTGGCTGGCGGAACAAGGCCAGACTGCCGCCTGCTGCGCTCCGACTAGCGCCGCCAAGTGCTGCGGCTGAATGGCCCCGATGTGAACGATCCGCCGATTTCCGCGGCCGCCAGAGCCAGCGCTGTCCTCGCGCCGGGAACTCGACGCCGCGAATCGACGAACAGGTCGGCGCGTCCACGCCGATCCTGAGATCGTCGCTCCGAGCTGGCAGCTCTTCATCGTCATGCCGCATGAAGTCGAGTCTTGCAGGGCGCCGAGAACCGGCTGCATCACCGGCTCTTATATCGGCGGGAAAAGCCCGGCTGGCCGCGTGAAAGCCTGTGGCCACGAGCCCGAAACCCGCGCGGGTGCGATCAGACGCAAATCATCGAAGATTCCCGATCTCGCCCCTTGCAATCCGCCCCGCCAAACATCATATCCCGGTTTCACCTGAAAACGGACTTGCGCTTGGTATCGACGTTGGTCGAGCCGCGTTCGAGCTCCACAGRCAAAGGGCGCTCCCCGCAAGGGTTGAGCGCCCTTTTGATTCCGGCGGTGGCCCAGCAGATTCAGGCGTAAGCCGTGCCCGCCATGGCAGCCTTCACCCCTAGACTTCCCTGATCGACGAGCGCGAGAAAGACGGCCTTCGCCTTGGCCGTATCTCGCCCCTGCCGAAAAGTCCGGTGCGCCTCGATGAAGGCGACGCTCCAACTCGCGAGAAGCATGGCGGCCGCTAGTTTGGCCGAGGGGTCCGCGGGGTCCTGGCCGGCGGCTTCGGCAAGCACCACCGCCAGCTCCCGGGCGATCTCGTCCCGGATCGCCCGTGCCCTCGCCTTCAGCGTTTCGCTGTTCTCCACCGTCTCGATGAAACCCTGGCTCGCCGTTGAAAACAGCAGGTAAGGCGTCTGCTGTCGGACGAGCCGATGCGCCAGCAGCCGCAAGGTCTCGATCGGCGAAACGCCGGCATCGCGCTGCCGCAGAGCTTCACGCAGCGTCTCGCGCGCCTCCTCGTCGCGATCGAAGAACATGTCCTCCTTGCGCGGGAAATGGTTGAAGACAGTCATGCGCCCGACATCGGCAGCCGCGGCAATCTCATCGACCGTCACATTCTCGAAACCGCGCTCGAAAAACAGCCGGTCGGCGGCAAGCGAGATGGCGCGGCGCGTAGCGAGGCGCTTGCGGGAGCGCCGGTCGGAAGCTGTTTCGTCTGCTGGCATCGTCATGGCGCACTCCATAGCAGGATTTATGTACTGAGTACACCATCGTTGACAGGCACTGGCCGGCATACTATTACTATACTCAGTACATATTAATATGCAGTACAGACAACGCCCTTTGACGCGAGACCGGGCCGCCGCGCCCGACACCGCGATCGGCCGGACTTTGCCAGCATCCGCCACGGAGAACCCATGAAAGCCGTTCAGTTCAGCCGCTACGGCGGCCCCGAAGTTCTCGAAATCGTCGAGATTAGCCCGCCACATCCCGGCCCCGGCGAGGTGCGCATCGCGGTGCGCGCCGCCGGCGTCAACCCGTCGGACTGGAAGCGCCGCGAAGGCCGATATCGCGCTTTTGAGGAGGTGAGTTTTCCCACAGGCGTCGGCGTCGAGGCCTCCGGCATTGTCGATGGGGTCGGCCCCGGCGTCTCCAGCACCTTTGTCGGCGACGCCGTCTTCGGTTATGGCCGGGGCACGATGGCAGAACATGCCATCCTCACCCATTGGGTCCACAAACCTGACGATCTGCCCTTCGAGATCGCCGGCGGCCTGCCCGTCATCGCGGAGACGGCCTGGCGCAGCCTCGACGAAGTTGGCGTCAAAGCCGGCCAGACGCTGCTCGTCAGCGGTGCCGCCGGTGGCATCGGCTCGGCCGTCCTCCAGCTTGCGCGCATCAGGGGCATCACCGTGATCGGCACGGCAAGCCCGCAGAAACATGATTACCTGCGTGAACTGGGCGCCATCCCGACGACCTACGGACCTGATCTCGCAGACCGCGTCCGGCAGCTTGCGCCTGAAGGGATCGACGCAGCATTGGATATCGTCGGTTCCGGCATCATCCCCGAACTGATCTCCATCGTGGGCGATGCCGCGCACGTCCTCTCCGTCGCCGATTTCTCGGCCGAGGAATATGGCGCGAAATTCTCACGCGGCCCGCCGAAAGATCCCGAACGGGTACTGGCCGATGTGGCCCGCCTCCATTCAAAGGGACAGTTCCGCCTGCACATCGACGAAAGCTTTCCGCTGGAGCGAACGGCGCAAGCACAGACCGTCAGCGCCRCCGGGCGGGTCACCGGCAAGCTCATCATTTCCATTCCATGAGTTCCACCATGAACAAACCTCTTATCGTCATTTTCGCCGCCATCGGCCTCGATGCCGTGGGCATAGGGTTGATCTTCCCCATTCTCCCGCGCCTGATCGAGGAGGTGACCCAGAGCAACAATGTCGCCCCCACGATCGGCATCATGACCGCGCTCTACGCGCTCATGCAGTTCGTGTTCGCCCCCATGCTCGGCGCACTCAGCGATGCGATCGGCCGGCGCCCCGTTCTGTTGATTTCGCTGGCGGGTGCTGCAATCAATTATGTCGTCATGGCCTTTGCGCCTTCGCTCTCACTGCTGCTCGTCGGCCGCGCCATCCCCGGCCTCACCAGCGCCAATATGTCTGTTGCGATGGCCTATATCACCGATATCTCGCCCGAGGATCAGCGCGCCCGCCGCTTCGGCCTCACCAGCGCCATGTTCGGCGCCGGCTTTATCATCGGCCCGGTTCTCGGCGGTCTGTTGGGCGACTATTGGCTACGCCTGCCCTTCATCGCCGCCGCCGCGCTCAACGCCTGCAATCTGCTGCTCGCCCTTTTCATCCTCCCCGAATCCCGCACGCCCGAGTCCCGAAAACCAGGCTCCCGCGCACCGGCCGGCCGCAAACTCGACCTAACCGCCCTCAACCCGTTTCGCCCGTTGCTGCGCATCGTCTCGATGAAGGGCCTTCTCCCCATCGTGCTGGTGTTCTTCTTCCTGAGTGCCGCCGGCGAATCCTACGGCACCTGCTGGGCGCTCTGGGGCTTCGATGCCTTCAGGTGGAACGGCTTCTGGATCGGCCTGTCGCTCGGCGCCTTCGGCATCTGGCAGACGCTGATGCAGGCCTTCCTGCCCGGCCCGGCAACCCGCCTGCTCGGCGAACGCTGGTCCACCGTCACAGGCCTTGCCTGCGCCTGTGTAGCGCTGACAGTCATGGCCTTTGCGGAAAAGGGCTGGATCATCTTCGCCATCATGCCGGTCTTCGCCCTCTCCGGCATCGGCGCGCCAGCCTTTCAGGCGCTGGCCACCCGCCAGGTCGATCCTGCCCGCCAGGGAGAGCTGCAGGGCGTTCTGGCCTCGGTCGTCAGCCTCGCCTCCATCGTGGCACCCCTCGCCTTCTCGTCCTTCTATTTCGTCGTACGAGAGAACTGGCCGGGCGGCATCTGGCTCTCGGTGATCGTGCTCTATGCAATCGCGGTGCCGCTCGTTCTTCTGAGCACAAGGACGGCAGGCGCTACGCAACCTGTCAGYGCGTAGGCCAAATCGAGTGGCGCGGATGGACGAAAGGCAGACAAGGCCTCAAGCGAGATCGGGGCCCGGACATCAGGTCCGGGCCCTCTCATCTCGTCGAGAAAGACCTGCTGGATCACGCCGCGAGGTGCTGATCGAAAAAGCTGGACAGCTTGTCGAACGGGATGAGGTCTACGCGGTCGTAGAGATCGACGTGACCGGCACCCTTCACCCAGACGAGCTCTTTCGGCTCGTCTGCACGCTTGTACGCGTCTTCGCTGAATTCCTTGGAGTGAGCCTGATCGCCCGTGATAAACATCATCGGACGGGGTGAGATCGTCTCGATGTCGTTGAACGGATAGAAGTTCATAAACTTGACATTGCTGGTAAGTGTCGGATGCGTGGTCGTGAGCCGTGTCGCACCGGTCGGGGTGAATTCGCCTCTCGGCGTGCGGTAGAAATCATAGAATTCCCGCTGGATGGGATGGGTGTCGGCTGTCAATTCGTGAACCGTGCCGCCGATCAGCTCGGCTTCGCCGCCCTCAAACTCCACATATCTTTGTTCTGCTGCTGCGGCGATGATTTCCTTCCGTTGCTCGACGGTGAGCGAGTGGTTGAGCGCATCCCGGCTGGCGGAACCCATGTCATACATGCTGACTGTCGCGATGGCTTTCATGCGCGGATCGATCTTGGCTGCGCTGATGACGAAGCTGCCGCTGCCGCAAATCCCGATCGCGCCGATGCGCGCCCTGTCGACGAAGGACTGGGTGCCGAGGAAGTCGACGCCCGCGCTGAAACCTTCCGAATATACATCCGGGGAGACCAGGTTCCGCGACTGGCCATCGCTTTCGCCCCAGAACGGCAGGTCGATCGACATTGCGACGAAGCCCTGTTCGGCCATCTTCGTGGCATAGAGGTTGGCGCTCTGCTCCTTCACGGCACCCATCGGATGACCGACGATGATTGCCGGCGTCTTTGCATTTCGGTCGAGGTCTTTCGGAAGGTAGAGATTACCCGCGACGTTCATCTGATACTGCGTCTTGAAGGTGACCTTCTGAAGCGTCACCCGATCGCTGGTGTAGAAGTTGTTTGCGCCATTGGACATGTCTTGAGCCTTTGCAAATGTGAGGTTGAGAACGGACATCGCACCGAATGCCGCGATGCCGGCACCGGTCATTTTCAAGAGGTGACGGCGGTCGACGCCTGTGCCGGATATGTCGAGCGCCGCTTTGGATTCGTTCTTCTCGTTCATCGTCGTATCTCCGTGGGGAAGGACAAGGGGAATGCAGACACGCAACGGCGTCGTCAGATGCTCTCGATGCGAAGCGGAAATTCGCCGCGCATGAGCAAAGGTTCGATGCCGTCGTCGAACCGGCCAAGACGGATCAGGCCGGACGAATATCGATAGAAGCTGTGGAACAGAGCCAGGTTGCCCCATGGGGCGAAGTAGCAGAGATCGCCTGGGCGCTCATTTCCGAAGGCACCGCTTCCAGCCTGCGTCAGTTTGCGTGGCAGGTAGGTGATCTTTTCGTTGGTCGAGTAGTCTTCAATATCAAGGTCAAGCGGCAGCATGGACGCGAAGTCGCGGGCTGACGCATTGTCGTAGAGGGTCGCGGTCATCGCCTGACCGTTGAACATCATCCTGATCTTCACCTTTGTCGGCTCCTGGCTTGCTGGATCGTTGCCTTGCTGTCCTCGGGCCAATGGCGGGAAAACCGCTGTCGCAATCATCGATCCGAGAACGGTGCGGCGGCTGGGGGCTTCCAGATCCGCAACCACGTCACATGCTCCTGACGTACCGCCACGCCACGGCGGCAAGGACGGACGAGCCGGTCAGAAGCACGGCGGCAAAGGCGAATGTCGTCCACCAGCCCGTTGCGTCGAACAGGACGCCGCCCAGAGAAGCGCCCATCGTGATCGCAAGCTGGATGGTGGCAACCTGCAGGCCGCCCCCGGCTTCCGCGTCGTCGGGCATGGTCCGGCTCAGCCATGTCCCCCAGCCGACCGGAGCGGCGGTGCCGAAAAAGCCCCAGGCAATCAGGAGAACCGCCGTCATGACGGACGATGTACCGAATGCGATCAACAACAGGGCGATCGCCGCCATCACGAGCGGGATCGATCCGAGGATGCTGAACAATCGCGTCTGGAGCAAAGCGCTGACGCAGTAGGTTCCGACGATCCCCGCCAGGCCCATCAGGAGCAGCAGCAGGGAAAGGGTCGATATCGAGACCTGGGTCACCGTTTCCAGGAACGGGCGGAGATAGGTGAACAGCGCAAACTGCCCCATGAAAAGCAGCGTGATTGAGGCCATGCCAATTGCCACCTCGGGACGCGCAAGCAACCGGAGGACATTCGGAGAGCCTTCCTTCCGACGCGGCGGGAGGGACGGCAGTCTGATCCACTGCCAGAGGAGTGCCAGCAGGGCGAGCGGCACCACGGCAAAGAACGCCCCGCGCCAGCCGATATATGCACCCAGAAGGCTGCCCAGCGGTGCGGAAATCGTGGCCGCAATGGCATTGCCGGCATTCAGCATGGCCAGACCTTTTGGGACCGCATCTTCGGGCACGAGGCGCATGACGATGGCTGTCGACATCGACCAGAATCCACCGATTGCAACCCCGAGCAGGGCGCGTCCGATCATCAGCACCAGGTAGTCAGGAGCGAAGGTGACGATCGTTCCGGAGATGACCAGAAGAAACGTCAGTGACGTCACCACCAGACTGCGGTCCAATCGGCGGGTGACCGACGAGACGAACAGGCTGGTGACAACAGCGAAAATACCGGAGATCGAAATCACCTGGCCCATATGGCCTTCGGTCACGCCGAGGTCTGCCGCGATCGGCGACAGCAGGCTGACCGGCATGAACTCGGATGCGATCAGGACGGCAACGCAAAGCGCCATGGACAATACCGCTCCCCAGGCTGCCGTCGCGGGAGCATTTCCGCCTGTGACGTCGGGGCCAGAGGAGTTCTCGCCCATCAGGGCGGAGGCGCTATCGGTATCAAGTGCGAGCGTTTGCTGTGTCATGAGGGCAATGTATAGCGAGCCCACTTCACTTATTAGCCGTTGCAATTAGGATGGACTTATCGGACCGTGATATAAATTCTCCGGAGGTGTGCGTGAAAAGAGAAGACCTGAACGACATGCTCTGGTTTCTGGCCGTCGCCGAAGAGCGCAGCTTCACGAAGGCCGCGGCGCGTCTCGGCACGTCGCAGTCGACGCTCAGTCACACGATCAAGCAGCTCGAAGCCCGCATGGGCCTGCGTCTTCTCACCCGCACGACACGCAGCGTTTCGCCGACGGAAGCGGGCGAGAGGCTCATTCGCTCGCTCGCACCACGTATCGAAGAGATCGAGACCGAAATCGACGAACTGATGGAAATCCGGGACACGCCATCCGGCACGATCAGGATCACCTTGTCCGATCACGCGCTCGAAACCGTGGTGTGGCCGAAACTGTGCCCGATCCTGAAGGACTATCCGGACATCAAGGTGGAACTCAACAGCGACAACGGCTTCCGCAACATCGTCGAAGACCGGTTCGATGCGGGGGTGAGACTGGGCGAGAGCGTGGACAAGGACATGATCGCCGTTCGGATCGGGCCGGACTGGCGTCTCGTGGCGGTAGGGTCTCCAGAGTATTTTGCCAAGCGGTCCGTTCCGCGCTCACCTCAGGAGCTTGTGGCGCATGACTGCATCAATCATCGCCAGTCCCGGTCGGGCGGCCTCTACGCCTGGGAATTTGAAAAGGAAGAGAAGGAGCTTCGTGTCCGCGTCGATGGACAGTTCACGTTCAGCACCTCCTACGCAATGATCGATGCTGCTGCCAATGGCTATGGCATTGCCTACCTGCCCGAGAACCTGGTGCAGAGCGACATCGCTTCGGGACGACTGGTTCAGGTGCTTGACGACTGGTCGCCGATGTTTCCGGGCTATTTTCTCTACTACCCGAGCAGGCGGCAGAACTCCCCCGCGTTCAAGGTCATCGTCGACGCATTGCGTTTCTGAGATGGCGAGCGGCACTGGAAATCGGGCTTGAATCCGATCGGCTCCTTCTGACGCATTGCGGCCCTATGACGCCTCGAGATTCCCTGTGGTGCCCCTACCCCGGAAACGGCTCCAGCGTCCCGAACCAGGCGACGAGCGCGACAACGCCGATGGCAAGCACGATCTCCGCGCTGGTCCCCGCTGCCAGCGCTTTCCCGGCAGCATGCGACCGCCCCATGTGCGGCACCAGCCCATAGCGGTTGAAGACGGCGATCAGCATCATCAGCAGGGCAAGCCCGATCTTCAGGGAGAGCAGCCGCTGATAGGCAACGCTCCAGTCGAACGGCAAGCCGCCGATGATCAGCAGGCTGTTGGCGACACCTGAGAGAATGACCAGCGCCACCGCGACATGCCCCGCCGTCGAGAAGCGGATCAGCGCTGTCAGGGCATCCCGCCCCGTCGCGTCGTCGCCAAGCCGGGAAAGCACGAGCGCCACGGGGATCAGCGCCCCGACCCAGGCGCCGCCCGAAAGCACATGCACCATATCGTTCGCCCGGTGCAGCACCCGCAGCCACCCGTCATTCATGGCCGCATGGCCGGTCAGCGACAGGCCGCAGAGAAGAAGCGCGGAGACGACAGCCGTAGCGGCAACCTTCTGCCGTAACGGCAGCAATGTCACCACGAGGAGAAGTGCGGCAAACACCGCTTGCCACGCCCATGCGGTGCCGACGGATGTCTCCGTCAGCACCGATATCATCACATCCCTGTCCAGCCCATCCGCCCAACCATTGCCGAGCATGGCGCAACGCACCGGCAGCACCACCACTGTCGCGATCACGGCAAGCATGACCGCGGCGACCCGCACTGCCCGGAGCTGTACCCAGATGAGGGCGCTCAAGCCCTTGGGCACGAGCAGCCACAGATAGGCGGCACTGCCCCAGAGAAACAGAACGGCGCCGTCGAAGACGAAACGGCAGGCGATGTTGGCCGTATCAGCTGTCATCAGGGCTTTACGGTAAAGGTGAAGTTGCCCTCTGTCTTGTGCCCGTCGGTGGAAAGCACATGCCAGTCGACCGTATAGCTGCCGGGCGCGAGCTTGTCGGACACCGGCACCATCAGCACCTTGCCGCCATCCTCCAGCATGCCCTCGCCGAGCTTGACCTGCCCCTTGTCCGGGCCGGTCACGGTGAGGCCGCTGAACTTGAGGTTCAGCTCCTCGGTGAAGGTGAGATCGAGTTCACTCGGAGAAGCAACGGCAGCCTTGTCGCCCGGAGTGGAGCTTTTCAGATGCGCATGCGCGAAAGCCTGGCCGGCAAGAGCGAAGCTTGCGAGGGCGGTGACAGAGAGAATGCGGATCATCAGGGACATCAGACTATGCCTTTCGTTTGGTCGGGACAGGCGATGGCGCGCCTGGCCCTTGCGAGATTAGACAGTCGGGGAGCGGATTTATTCCCGGCTGTGTCGAAGTTTGTTGCTGGATTTTGCTCTTGAATGAACGTCATCCATTCCCCTCCATTGCAGATATCGCCCGCAGAGCTCGATAAGAGAAAGGGAGCGCTCGCCATCTCACGCCCCTCCTCCGCCCAGCAACACATTGCGGATCTTCGCCAGCGCCGCGTCGCGATCCGTGCCATACGGGATCAACCCCTTCAGCCGCCCGTCGGCGCCAATCAGCAGCAGCGAAACCGTATGGCTCATGTGATAATTGCCGTCTTCGGCAGGCAGTTTCTCTGCATGGACGAACCAGCCGTTCGAAACCTTCCTCATCTCCGCCGGCGCACCGGTAATGCCGGTGATGCGGCTGCTGAAGGCGGTGACGTAATCATGCATCACGTCCTGCGTGTCACGCTCCGGATCGATCGAGAAGAAATAGGCCTTCAGCGCCCTGCCCTGATCGCCGAGCGTGGTCAGCCAATCGGCCACCTCGTAGAGCGTCGTCGGGCAGGCCTCGGGGCAATGGGTATAGCCGAAATAGACGAGCGCCGGATGCCCCCGGAAAATTGACTGGTCGACTTCGTTGCCACGGTCGTCGACCAGCGAAAATCGCGTATCGAAAGGCCCGGTGCGCGGTTCCAAAAGATAGAGCGACATCATCAGCGCAATCAGCGCGCCGACGAAGACCGCGCTTGCGGCAAAGCCTGAAACGGCAAGGGTGCGCGCGCTCATTGGCCGTGCCCCTCATGGC